>JALYYT010000058.1 GCA_030946285.1 Gemmatimonadota bacterium | reverse complement strand
TACTACGACAACGCCCTCGCTGTGGCGGAATTCAATAACGCCGACGACCTCAACAGGATCGGAAAGCCTGTCGACAGGTCACGCTGGGGGATGAGTCCGCCGACAGTGAATGCGTACTACAATCCGCTCATGAACGAAATCGTCTTCCCGGCCGGAATCATGCAGCCGCCTTTCTTCGACCCCAATGCCGATGATGCGGTGAACTACGGCGGCATGGGAGCTGTCATCGGTCACGAGATGAGTCATGGCTTCGACGACCAGGGCGCGCAGTTCGATGCACAGGGAAATCTCCGCACATGGTTCACGAAAGGAGATCTCGCCAACTTCAAGATGAAGACGTCAGCGTACGCCACACAGTTCGACAACTACACTGTACTCGACTCGCTGCACATCAACGGGAAGCTCACCAACGGCGAGAACATTGCCGATCTTGGCGGGCTGACGATCGCGTACGCGGCTCTAGAGAAGGCGCTAGGAAACAAGCCGCGCACCAAGGTGGACGGATTCACGCCGGAACAGCGCTTCTTCCTGGCGTGGGCACAGATCTGGCGTTCGAATACCAGGCCCGAAGCTGCACGCGTACGCATCGCGACCGATCCGCACAGTCCCGACATGTGGCGGGTCAACGCGCCGCTGGCGAACATGCCGGCGTTCGCGCAAGCCTGGGGCTGCAAGACAGGTTCACCGATGGCATTGGCTGCAGCGCAGGCTGTCTCGATCTGGTAGCGCCGGCTCGCACATTCGAACAAACGGGGCGGCGGCGAGGGTCACTGCCGCCCCGATTACTTTCAAGCCGTCGTACGGCGGCACAGTCCCGCTGATCATGGAACTTCGCGCGTGACGGATACATTCTTCTACCGGATGTCGAACGACATCCGGGTCACGGTTCGGCCCGTGTACCTGCGCGATCAATCGGATCCGGCAGCGCAGCACTACGTGTTCGCGTATTTCGTCCGGATCGAAAACACCGGACCGCGTTCAGTGCAGCTGCTCTCGCGCCGCTGGATGATCCACGACGACATCGGAGAGGATGTCGAGGTCGTGGGCGACGGGGTTGTTGGTGAACAGCCGGTGATCGCGCCCGGCAACGTTCACGAGTATCAGAGTTTCTGCGTACTCAAGAGCGGCGAGGGTTACATGGAGGGCCAGTACTTCTTCGAACGCACCGGGGCGGAGCAGGGCGAGGGCAGCTTTACCGCGGACATCCCCAGATTCACCCTCAGTGCTACCGGTTCTCCGAGCTTCCCGTCCTGATATCCTGCGGCTTCCCGGCAGCAGGGCGAACCGGATGTCGCGGTGTCAGTGTCGGCGGTGTCGATGACGGAGGTGGCGCCGTGCGCGCGGAGAGGTAGTACGGAACCACGGCGTTCTGCTGCACCACGTATACCACTGCGCCCTGCCTTCGGCCGCCGCTCACCTGAACCGCCGGCTGCTCGTTCACCAGTTCTCGCGGATAAACCAGCCGAGGATCGCTGACGACATACCGTCCCGGGTACATGTACGTCATCACGGGCGCGCGGGCAGATCGCGGATCCTCGGAGTCGTACGGATCGCGCTCAGCTTCGACTGCCCGATAGCGGGAGCGACCGGAAGAAAGCAGGAAGACGATGACCACGTCCCGGTCCGTGCGGCCCGCAATCGCGATGTCCGGGCGCCCGTCACCGTTGAAATCTCCTATGACCGCCCACGGCAGCTGGCGGGACGACGGCTCGTATTCGAGCCCCTGCCCGTAATCGCGCGCCGTCCACGGCTCGAAGTCCCGGTTGTAGCGGTCCAGGGCGTCTTCCATCCCCGCTGGCAGATCGAGCAACCATATTCCATCAGGCGAGCGGTAGATGGCGGGGCGCGGTTCGTCCCGGACATCCCTTCGCTGCGCGTCGGCTCGGCCAGGGGAAATCGTGGCGAGCAAACAAATAGCCAGACCTTTCGCGAACAATCCTGTAAATCGGGTGCGCATCTCTCTTAGTTTCGGTACGAGCAGGTCACGGAACGAGTGTTGCTACCCCTTGAGGCCCATGAGAAGAATCTACGACGTCAGCGTTCCAATACGTGATGGTGGGCTGGTATACCCCGGAAACCCCGAGATCCATATCACCCTTCAGCAGTCGATCGCTCTCGGTGCCGGCTCCAACGTGTCCCGCGTGGATTTCGGCTCGCACACGGGCACGCACGTGGACGCGGAACGTCATTTCTTCAACGATGGCAGGACAGTTGATCAGCTGCCGCTCGACAAACTCATGGGAAAGGCAATCGTCCTGGAGTTCGACGACTCCGTGCAGTCGGTAACCCGCGCCGATCTGGAGGCGCGCCAGCTCGCCGGAGTCGATCGGCTCCTCCTCAAGACACGCAACTCGACGTATCTCACGCAGGATCCGGCTTTTCACCCCGATTTCACGTACCTGGCCCCGGACGGCGCGCAATACCTGGTCGGGCTGGGTGTCAGTCTCGTAGGCGTGGACTACCTGTCGGTCGAGCAGTTCCACTCGGGACACCACCGTACTCACCTCACGCTGCTCGGGGCGGGCGTGATCATTGTGGAAGGACTCAACCTGGCGGACGTTCCAGCAGGCACCTATGAATTCTGCTGCCTTCCGATAAAGCTTGCCGGCTGCGACGGTGCGCCCGCACGAGCGGTACTCATCAGTGAGTGATGCATCGATCGAACTGATTCTGTGCGACGTTGGCGGGGTACTCGGCACCAACGGCTGGGACCACGACGAGCGCCGTCTGACAGCCGGACACTTCGGATTCGATTTCGATGCATTCGAGCGCCGGCACGAGGAAGCCGTGGAAACCTGGGAGACTGGGCAGATGACGATTCGTGAGTATCTGGACTTCACGATCTTCAACGTCGAACGCCCCTTTTCGCGCGATGACTTCATCGCGTTCATGCAGCAGCAGAGCGCGCCCGCCCAGGCGGCGCTGGATCTCATGCGCGACCTCGCGCGACAACAGCGCTGGCGCATGATGACGATGAACAACGAATCCGCTGAATTGCACGAGTTCCGCGCGGCGCGTTTCGGACTGCGCGAGATTTTTTCGGCGTTCCTCACTTCGGCGTACATTGTCGCCCAGAAACCGCACGGCGTCTTCTACGACCGCGCGCTGGCAATCGCTCACGCGATTCCGGAGCGCACCGTGTTCATTGACGACCGACTCCCGAATCTCGAACCCGCGAGAGACCGCGGCGTTCATACCATACACGCCACGGATACAGATGCCGTGCGGCAAGGTCTCGCCGCGCTCGGCATCTCCAGCAGCAGTTCATGAAGCAACGTTACGCAATCCCTCAACAGACGGACTTGACATGCAACTAGCAATGATCGGACTCGGCAAGATGGGCGGGAACATGACCGAGCGACTGATAAAGGACGGCCATTCCGTCGTGGTATTCGACCGCAGCGCCGACGCGGTGAAGCACAGCGAAAGCCTCGGTGCTACCGGAGCTACGAGTCTCGCGGATGTCGCCGCTCATTTGAGCAGTCCGCGGATAGTGTGGGTAATGGTGCCGTCGGGGCAGCCCACGGACGACACGATCTCCGAGCTGGGCAATCACTTGCAGCGCGGTGACGTGATCATTGACGGTGGCAACTCGAACTTTCACGACACGCTGCGCCGTGGAGCAGAGCTGGCGAAGAAAGGCATCGAGTTCGTTGACGCCGGCACGAGCGGCGGAGTATGGGGCCTCACGGAGGGCTACTGCGAGATGGTCGGAGCCTCCGACGCAGCATTCTCCCTGTTGGAGCCGATCTTTCGTACTCTTGCGCCGAAGAATGGATATGCGCACGTGGGCCCGACAGGTGCGGGCCACTACGTAAAGATGGTGCACAACGGCATCGAGTATGGCATGCTCCAGGCATACGCCGAGGGCTACGAGATTCTTCACGCGTCCACTGAGTTCAAGCTCGATCTGGCGCAGATCTCCGCGCTCTGGAACCAGGGCTCGGTAATTCGGTCATGGTTGAACGAACTGGCCGCGTCTGCGTTCGCGCGCGACGGACAGCTTTCGGATCTCAAGGGTTACGTGGAGGACAGCGGCGAAGGTCGCTGGACCGTGCAGGAAGCAATCGACCTCAACGTGCCAGCGCCTGTTATCACTCTGTCGCTATTGATGCGCCTCCGCTCAAGGCAGACCGACAGCTTCGGCGCCAAGGTGATCGCTGCGCTCCGGAACGAATTCGGCGGCCACGCGGTGAAGCACGCATGACATCGGGAGTCGTCCCCAAGCTCGACATCTCCGCGGACGCGGTTGGGGAGGCGCTCAACCGAGCCGGCGGCGGACGCGCGCAGCAAGCCGATCCGTGTACAATGGTGATTTTCGGTGCCGGCGGGGATCTCGCGAAACGCAAGTTGTTCCCGGCCATCTATGAGCTGGCGCACCAGAAGATGCTCTCCGACGATTTTGCCCTCATCGGTCTGGTTCGCGACGACACCACCGACGATGCATTCCGGCAAAGCATGAGAGAGTCCATCTCGTCCTCTGACGAAATCCACGGCTTCGACGCCGGTGTGTTCGAGTGGCTGGCCGCCAGATCGTTCACGGCGAAGGGTAACATAGATGACCCGGGTACGTACGACGTGATCAAGAAGGAGATCGCGGACGTTCACGCCGCCCTGAAAATGCGTAATGTCAACATCCTGTACTATCTCGCCGTTCCGCCGAGCGTCTTCTCGCCTGCGTTGACGCATCTATCCGACAGCGGACTGCTCCCGCATTCGTCGTCATCGAGCGAACGGCCGTGGCATCGCGTCGTCATAGAGAAGCCATTCGGCCATGATCTAAAGTCCGCGCGGGAGCTCAACGAGCTCGTGCTCGCGCGATTCGGCGAGCATCAGGTGTACCGCATAGATCACTACCTGGGCAAGGAAAGCGTTCAGAACATACTCGTGTTCCGATTCGCGAACGCGTTGTTCGAGCCGCTGTGGAACAGGCAGTACATCTCGCAGATACAGATCACGGCCGCCGAGACGGTGGGTGTGGAGGAGCGAGGAAAGTATTACGAGGAAGCGGGCGTGGTGCGGGACATGTTCCAGAACCACCTTTTGCAGCTTCTTTCGCTCGCGGCCATGGAGCCGCCGATCGCCGCGTCGGGAAACGCGGTGCGCGATGAGAAAGTGAAAGTACTACGCTCCATCCGTCCGCTGCTCGCCGATGGCATACCGTCGGCGGTCCGCGCGCAGTACATCGCGGGCACGGTGGATGGCAAGAGCGTCCCGGGGTACCGTCAGGAGCCGAATGTCGATCCAAGATCGGTAACTCCAACGTATGCCGCGCTCAGAGTCTTCATTGACAACTGGCGCTGGCAGGGAGTGCCGTTCTATCTGCGATCCGGAAAGCGTCTCGCGAAACACTGCACCGAAATAGCGTTCCAGTTCAGAACGCCACCGGACCTCATGTTCGGCGGCCATGCGGGCGATGTGCGAGCGAACACGCTGATCATGCGAATCCAGCCGAACGACGGAATCGCTCTCAGATTCGAGGTGAAAACGCCCGGGGTCGCGTACGAGCTCGAGCCCGGTCTCGAGACCAGCAGGGTCGACATGGATTTCTCCTACGCAGAGGCTTTCGGTGAGGATGTCCCGCCTGCGTACGAGACGCTGCTTCTCGATTGCTTCCTCGGCGACCAGACCCTGTTCACCCGCAGCGACGAGGTCGACATGCAATGGTCCGTGATCGATCCGCTGCTCGAATACTGGCAGCGTCGCGCGGACAGGCAGATACCCACATACGAAGCGGGAACGTGGGGGCCCAAGGAGGCGGACGAACTCGTCGCCAGAGATGGACACGTCTGGCGGTGAGAATTGCATCAGTCGCGGCACTTCTGCTCGCCGTCGCGTGTGAGCACGCCGACAGCGATGTCGCACGTGGGCAGGCACCAGCCGACTCCGCAGCGATCTGGATCGCGCGCGCCCAGGGACAGCCGCCGATAGCGAGCTGGCTGTATCTGAGGGCCGCTGCGGAAACGAGTGACTCGTCCGCGCGATCGGCGCTGTACTCTCGCGTCAGTCTACCGGTTGCTCGCGCCAGAATTCCGCTGGTGGAAGCCGCGGCTCGGGAACGATTCGCCGATACACTGGGTGCGCTGCGAGCCTATCGTGCGCTGTCAGCGCCGGTAACCGTATTCCGGATACGCGCCTCCATGTCACGGGCCGCGAGCGATTCGGTGCGATCCGAACTGGTGTCGTTCATCGGATCGCAATCCGCGAGCAGTACGATCAGGGAAAGCGTCGCGCTGTTCGACCGGTTGTATCGTGATCCCTCACAGGCCGAACAGCTCGTTCTGGCGCGTGCCTCGGCCCGTGCCGGTTCCTGGTCTCGGGCACGTGCGGCATTCGCGGCCGTTCCGGATGGCGAGCTGTCTGCTGCCGATCGTCTCAGTCTCGCGACAGCGCTGGCGCGCGCAGATTCATCGCGGCGTGCAGCTCAGGAATTCGCGATGATCGACAGTCCTCCAGCTCTCGCTGGGGCGGCGCGATATCAGGGCGCGCTTGCTCTGCTCAATGCGGGTGACGGAGCCGGTGCGCGGAATGCGCTGCGGTCACTGGGAGCGTCGGGCAGGGACACGAGTGCAGCCGCGGCGCTGTCGCTGCTTGCCGATCTTCAGACCGATGACGGGAACGATAGCGGCAGCAGGGAGACACTTCTTGCCCTCGCGCGCCGCTTCCCGACTTCGCGATTCGCATCACCGGCGCGCTTCAACGCCGCTCTCATCGCACTGATACTGGGCAATTCCGCCATCGCGGCGCGCGAGATGAGCGCGCTTGCCTCATCGGGAAGCGCCGACGCGCTGGCAGCGGAGTACTGGCTCGGCCGCGCCAGGGAAGCCACTCGCGATTCGGCTGCTGCGCGAACGGCGTATCGCGAAGTGATTCATCGTGATTCGACATCGTATTACGCAGATCTCGCGGCGGCGCGGCTCGGAACGACGAGCATGCACTCCGTCCGGGGATCGGCAGGATTTCCGCGTGTTGCAGCGGTGGACAGTGCACTCGAAAGAGTAGCGCTGCTGCGCAAGCTCGACATGAACGGCGAGGCGCAGCTCGAGAACGACTGGCTTTATCGCGAAGCGCCATCCGACAGCGGTCGTCTGCTAGCCACTGCCGCAGCGTTCTCCGCGACCGATCAGGCGGCGCGTGGCATCGCGCTCGGCAGGGTCGCGTTGACACGCGTCGGATCGACCCCGGATGTGTGGAGGCTGCTGTATCCGGTGGCCGCGCGCGACACCATTGTCACCGAAGCTCGCGATGCTGGAATTGATCCGGCTCTGGTCGCAGGGCTGATCAGGCAGGAGTCCAGCTTCAATCCGCGCGCGGTGTCACCTGCTGGCGCCCGCGGCCTGATGCAGCTGATGCCGTCGGTTGCGGCCACGATTGCGCCATCCGCCAATATCGCGCCCTGGTCGGCTGCAATGTTGTACGATCCGGGAGTGAACATCGAGCTTGGCGTTCGGCATCTCGCGCCGCTGCTCCGGGGTCAGCCGAATGTCGCCAGGTCGCTGGCGGCGTATAACGCCGGTGGCTCGCGCGTGGCACGGTGGTCCGGCCGTCGGGGTTCGGATGACCCGGAAATGTTCACGGAGCGGATCCCCTTTTCGGAGACGCGCGATTACGTGAAGAGCGTGCTGCGTAACCGCGGATTCTATCGGGCGCTGTACAACTGGTGATTCCCTGTCGAAGAATTCGACACGCGAAGCACAGGGGCGTTACGGACTAGGCCTTGGGCGATTCCGCTGCCTTGCGGGCTTCCTTGCGACGCTTGAGGTAATCCATCAGCCATGTACCCGGGATGATGAACAGTGGCGTGAGGAAGGTGCCAAGGAGCGTGTTGATCCACGTGAGACCGATGTAGAAGCAGATGAGACCGAGTGAGACCCAGAGCAGTCCCAGCGGGCCGTGATATTCAGCCCCGATATGTCCCTGCAGCATCGAATTGCGACCGTTTGAAGGTGAGTCCGCGGCCGTACGACCGCCTTGCGGATAACTTAACACCATGAGTACCGCTGACGACACCGTGCAGCGCATCCGGGAACGCGTCGAAAGCCGTGGTGAGGGAAGCTGGTTGCTGGCGGTGTCCGGAGGCGTTGATTCGATGGTACTGCTCGATGCCGCAGCCGTTGTCATCGACCGCCGCAGGCTTGCGGTAGCGACCTTCGATCACGGCACCGGCGCGTGGGCGACGAGCGCTGCGGCACTGGTTGCGAATCAGGCGCTGCAGCGCGGTGTGTGCTGCGTCTCGGGCTGCGCCGGGACGGTGGGCCGTTCCGAGTCGGAGTGGCGCACTGAACGGTGGCGCTTCCTTCGCGAAACCGCGCGAGACCTTGGTGCGCGGATCGTCACCGCGCATACCGCGGATGACCAGATCGAGACATTCGTCATCAGGGAGCTGCGGGGGGCCGGACCCAGGGGGCTCGCGGGCCTCGCGGCGCGCTCGTCCGTCGCGCGGCCTCTTCTCGGAACATTCCGGTCCGAAATCATCCGCTACGCGGAGGTCGCCGGTGTGGAGTACGCCTCCGATCCATCCAATCAGAACAGGCGCCACCTGCGGAACCGCGTCCGCCTCGATCTGTTGCCGGCATTGGAGCGTGCCTCGCCCGGATTCTCGACTTCCATCCTCGCGGTGGCGGAGAAAGCATCCACCTGGCGGGCGCGAATGGAGGCCATTGCCCTTACTTTTCCAA
>JALYYT010000031.1 GCA_030946285.1 Gemmatimonadota bacterium | reverse complement strand
CGCGAAGGGTGGCCGGCACCGCGACTCCAGTGGGTACGTCGACCAGGAGCACGACTGGTCTTCCGTTGACAATCACTGTCGTGATGGTAACGGAACGCCCGCGCTGCACGGACTGTCGCGCGCTGTCCGCACTCTGCGCGGATCTGTAGAAGTCCGCTCCCTGCGGCGCCGAAAGCCAGGCGGACGCCCACGCGACCCCCGGACCGCGCGGGGTCTGGAAAGTGATGTAGCGGTCTCCATTCCAGCCTGATGCGGCTCGCGCCGCGTCGTCCACATTGTTCGATTGCTGGTAGAGGAAGAGCCGAGTCTCGAATTCGCCCAGGTCATTACTGTACGACGGCGTCAGTCCGCTGATCGGCGCGAACGATACGCGTGTCGGAGCAACCCGCTTTCCGAAGAATTGGTCTGGATGAATGACCTGTGCTGTCGACACTGGCAGATCCATGAACGGCACCTTGCCGGGCTCGCGCTCGTGGAACGCCCTCACGAATTCTGCGCCGCTCAAGTACGGAAAGATCAGCGTTTCCTGGATTACCATCGGTGCGCCAGCATAGACCGGCATCGCAGCTTCGTTGTTACGAATGGATTCCCGCACGCGATCCCAGCCGCCGGGAAGTCCTACCGCGATGTTGCCGGGCCCGAGCATCGCCTGTACCTGCTCGTACACAGCCTCGCCCTCGAACACGGCCTGTGCCGCCGACTGGCGGTCGTTGTCAGTCGTAAGCTTCTGGATCGAATCCAGATTGACATACTGATCCTGCAGTGCATGGACCAGTTCGTGTGTCACGATCACCCGCGCCTCCTCCTTCGGCGATCCGTCGACCACGTACAGGACCTTGGTCTCGGGATCGTAGAAGCCCACGATCTGCTCGTCGAGCAATTTCGTCATGAGCTTCGGCATGTCGAGAGTGTCGGGAATCATTCCCAGCAGCTTGTATGCGATCGACTGACCGGCGATCTCGCGCATGTTCGCGGTATCGGTGAGCTGCTTGAGCACGTACTGGCGGACCTGCTCCCTGGACCGCACCTCGACCTTCGGCGGATGCTTGAACCGGAGGCCAATGGCCTTCTCGATTGCCGGTACCGCCTGCGCAACTATGTCGCCGTAGGGTCCGCCAGCCGATTGCGGTGCGCGCCTGCAGCCCGATGCCGTTGCCATACATGCAATTGCGGCGACGCCGCGGAAACCGACGCGGAAGCCGACGTGGACACCGGTGCGGACACCGAACGCGTGGGTGCGTTGCGTCATGAGGCGAAGAAGTGGCCGAGGTACCAGTTGATCAAGTTGTTCCCGTAGAAGAGGACGACGATCGCCGCCGGCGCAAGGAATACTCCGAAGGGGACGAGAGGCAGTTCCGCCACTTCCGTGCGGGCCGGTGCCGCAGCAGCAGCGGGAGGCATCGGTGTCGCCGGCGTTGCACGTATGCGCGTGGCCGGAAGCACGAAGCCGACGAAGACGATCACTCCGAGTGTCGCGCCGATGAAGATGGTGAGCAGCGCACGCTGCGGACCGAGCGCCGCACCGACAACAGCCATTAGCGTTACGTCACCGAAACCCATCGCCTCGCGCTTGAGCGCGACTTCCCCGAGCCAGCCGGCAATGGCGATCGCGCCAGCGCCGGCGAGTGCGCCAAATATCGCGTCGTAGGGAGTGGCAAAGGCTGATTGTGAACTCCATGCAAGTGCGATGAACGCTGTGACGATCACCCACGCGAGTCCGAAGATCGTGAAGCCGTCCGGTATCACGTAATGCTTCGCGTCCGTGATACCTATACCTATCATGAGCGTGATGAATACCGCAACACGGAGTGCGAGCAACGTGGGCCCGAACAGATACGCCGCGCTCAACCACACCAACGCGATGAGCAGCTCGACGAGTGGATACTGCGGCGAAATCGCGACCGAGCAACCCGCGCAGCGGCCTCTGAGCGCGAGCCAACCGAAGATCGGAATGTTTTCATATGCGCGGATCGGCCGCTCACACGACGGACACCTGGACGGTGGCCGCACAATCGACATTCCCGCTGGCCAGCGTCCGATGCAGACGTTGAGGAACGAGCCGAAGCACGCACCGAGGGCGAAGGCGAACACGTAGACGATGACTTCGTTCATGTGGCGGTGATCGCGTAAAGAAGAATGCCGGTCGCGACTGCGACGTTGAGCGATTCCACATTGCTTGTCGGGATTGCGACGGTGCGGCTCGCCGCGTCGGTGATCGCTGGCGAAATACCGTTCGCCTCGTTCCCTACGACGATCGCGAGCCGTTCGCCGCCACTTTTCGTGCCCACCGGCTGACCCTCCGCGCTCGTTGCCCAGATGGGAATTCCACGCTCGCGGAGATACGCCACCGCGTCCGAAGCTTGCGCCGGGAAAGCCACGTGCGAGAAGAGGGCGCCCATCGCCGATCGCACAACCTTCGGGTTCCACAGATCGGCGGTTCCGGGCAGGGCGATCGTCGCCGCGACTGCAAAAGCGTGTGCGGTCCGGAGAATCGTTCCGACGTTGCCCGGGTCCTGTACACCGTCCAGCATCAGAATGCACCCGACGTCGCCGATCGTATCGAACGATCGTTCAGGCTGCTCGGCGATCGCTACTATACCTTGCGGTGTATCAGTTCCCGCAGCTTCGGCGAGGTCGTCGTCCGAGCACTCGGCGACTTCGAAGCCGCGTTCTGACGCAGCCGCGCGTAACGAGTTTTCGAGGGACGTACCGCGGTCGGTCTGGCCCAGCGCGGGGGCGAAAAGGACGGAACGGAGGCGAAGCGGCGAGGCGAGGAGCTCCTCCACGCAGCGGACGCCTTCGGCAGTGAAGAGGCCCGTACGCTCACGCGCGCGTCTGCGCTGGAGATCGCGAGCCATCGTCAGAGGCTTCAACTCTTTCTGTTCCGGGTCGGTCAGTGAACGTGCATGGAATGTGTCTTGCCTCGTGAACGCGGGAAATCTACAGCGAGAACCTGAATGAAACGAATCGCAGTATTGTCGGCCGCAGCGATGCTGTGCGGCTGCGCCGTCAGTCAACAGCAGGAAGTGCAGATGGGTGCGCAGTACGCCGCGCAGCTCGACCAGCAGCTTCCCATGGTGACCGATCCCGAGGTCGTGCGATACATCAACGTGCTGGGCGATTCGATCGCTCATGTGACGAGCAGGCGCGATCTCGACTGGCATTTCTTCGTGGTGAACAGTCCCGAGGTGAATGCGTTTGCGGTGCCGGGTGGCTACGTGTACGTGAACCGCGGGCTGATCGACAGGGCGACGCGAATGGACGAGCTCGCGGGCGTGCTCGGACACGAGATCGGACACGTCATCCGGCGGCACACCATCAAGCAGATGCAGCAGCAGCAGGGCGCGAACATAGGCATCACTCTGGCGTGCATCCTCACGTCGATCTGCAACAACCAGGCGACCGGGACCGCGATAAATGCGGGAGCCGGAGCGCTATTCGCGAAGTTCAGCCGTACCGACGAGGCGCAGGCCGACGAGGAAGGTTTCAAGAACGTCGTGCGTGCCGGCATCTCCCCGGAAGGGCTCGTGACGATGTTCCAGAAGCTGATCGACGAGCGCAAGTCCACGCCCGGCGCGGTTGACGGATGGTTCGCGACGCATCCGCTCGAGGAGGAGCGCATTGCGGACGTGCAGCGGCTGATCAATACTCTCACTCCGGCACAGCTCGCTGCTCTCACGACGGACTCGAAGAACTTCCACTCCTTCAAATCGAGACTGGAAAGTCTTCCGCCGCCGCCCGTGACGCGAGGACAGTAAGCGTCAGCTATCGCATTACCCGAATGTGATCCAATGAGGCGGCCTCCAGGCCGCCTCATTCACGTCCGTGCGACGAATCCGCGCACTAGCGACTGGAACTTCGCCGCAATGCGAGTCGTGGTCTCGAGCACTTCGGCGTGATCGAGCGGCGTCTGCTGCACTCCGGCGGCGAGATTCGTGATGCAGCTGACTCCGGCGACACGCATGCCGAGCATTCTGGCCATTGTTACTTCGGGAACGGTGGACATGCCGACAGCATCTGCGCCCAGCACTCTGACCATCCGGACTTCGGCGGGCGTCTCGTAGGCAGGCCCGGGCAGCATGGCGTACACGCCGTCCCGAACTGACAGTCCCTGCTCTGCGGCTACATCGTGCAGCAGCGCGCGATACGCGGGATCATACGCGTTCGACATGTCAGGAAAGCGCACATCGCCCGGCTCGGCGGTTCCCGTGAGAGGGGATGCGAACGTGAGATTGAGATGGTCGGCAATGACCATGAGGTCGCCCGCCTCGAAACGCGTGTTCACGCCTCCGGCGGCATTGGATACGAACAGCTTGCGGATACCAAGTGCGTGCGCCAGACGAACCGGGAAGGCCGTAAGCTGCAGCGGGTGCCCTTCGTATGCGTGGAATCTGCCGGCGAACACCGCGACCGTGCGCCCGGACAGCTCTCCCATCAGGAGCATGCCCGCATGGCCGGCGACACTCACTGGGGGGAATCCCTGTATCTCGCTGTAGCTGATGGACACGGCCTTTTCGACGTCGTTCGCGAGACCGCCAAGACCCGAGCCCAGGATTATCGCGATGTCGGGCACCGCATCCGCAAATCGCGGTCTGATCGCTTCCGCCGCAGCGCGCGCGGCTTCACTTCCAAATGGTCTCATGCTTCGTATCCCCAGTCACGCTGCAATTCGAGACGTACCTTCTGGACGAGTGCAGTCCGCTCGGCGAGCGGAAGGAACGATGACTCGCATGCGTTCATCACGCAACGGCAGAGATCGGCAATGGTCAATCCGAGCTCATTGACCGCGCGGACATACTCATCGGTGAGCGTGACGCCGCTTATCAGCCGGCTGTCGGTGTTGATGGTGACCACGACGCCGGAATCGAGGTATCGCTTCAGCGGATGCGCCGCGTAGCTCGGAACAGCGTGCGTCTGCTCATTGCTGGTCGGGCACATTTCGAGCGTGACACCGCGATCTCGAATGTAATCGAGCAGTGCTGGATCCTCTTCCGAGCGAACGCCGTGACCGATTCGCGACACATTGCAGTCGAACAGTGCTGAACGAACGGACTCAGGCCCGGCGCCTTCGCCAGCGTGGCACGTGACGCGGAGATAGTGTTCGCGCGCATACTGGAACGCCGCGGCATGGTCGGCCGCGGAGAATTCAGCTTCCGGTCCGGCGAGGTCGAAGCCCACTACCCCCGACTCCATGTGGCGCACCGCTGCTTCAGCGGCTTCGAGTGAGCGCGACGGCTCCCAGTGACGAAGGGAACAGGTGATGAATCTGGCAACAGTGCCGAATTCGCGCTCACCGTGCGACAGCCCGCGCATCGTCGCTTCGATGACCTCGTCCACACTGAGACCGCCGCGAATGTTCAGGTGGGGCGCGTTACGCACTTCTATGTAACGCAGACCGTCGCGGCTTGCGTCCTCGACCAGTTCACACGCTACTCGCTCGATCGCGTCAGCGGTCTGCAGAATCGAGATCGTCGTATCGAACCGGTGCAGATAGTCGTCAAGGTCCGTAACGTTGTCGGCGCACATGAAGGTGCGGAGCTCATCCACGTTCTGGCGCGGAAGCGTGATTCCACGCTCGGCGGCGAGCTCGAGCATCGTTTCGGCCCGAAGGGAGCCGTCCAGATGACAGTGAAGCTCCGCCTTGGGCATGGCGCGCAAATATTCGGTAGTTACGCTGTTCACGGAATCGGATTGCAAGGGAAATGAATGAGTGACTGCGAGCTCATGGCGTTCGGGAAGGATCTGCAAGCGACCAGTTGTGGTTGTCGTAGTCGGTCGCGCGAATTCGGCCCAGTCGCCGGACTTCGTCGGTCAGGAGCTGTCTGATCTCCTGCTGGTGATCGTACACCACCGGCGCTCCGCGCAGCATCGAGTATCCGCCGCCGCCTGTCTGCCGGTAGTTGTTGAGAGCGAGCGTGAACGTATCAATCGGAGAGACTTCCTTTCCCTGCCACTTGAGGGACGTGATTCGCCGACCGACGGGTTGCGTGACATCAATCCGATAGTCAACGCCGCTCACGACGTCGAAATTATAACCGGCGACCGATGAATCCGGCACGAGCGCGCCGGATGATTCAGTGCGATAGTACCTGCTGCTGTGCTCGAGATACGCGCGCAACTGGGCACCGCTTATCCTGATGGCCCTGAGGGTGTTGTCGTACGGATACAATCGCGCGAGCTGGGCTACGGTGATCCGGCCAGGGCCGAGCCGGGCGGCGGTATCGAAGATCGCCGTCGATGCGAGCTGTGCACCGGCCGCGCGGCGTTCCACGCTAAGAATGAAGCCGGCAAGTGCGGTGGGACGCACACGGCCGGAGTCCGCACGAAATTCGTCTTGTGTGGTGCCGACAACCGAATTCACGTATGCGAGCGTTTCGCGGTGAGCGGCATCGACGGCTCGTAGCACCGTCGCATCCTCCGCGTGACCCGCGGCCTTCACCACGGTTCCACTCGCGATGCCGGTCTTCCAGCGCCCTGCAGCGCTGCAGGAAAGAGGGATCGTTGCGATCGCGACGCTCGTCGCCCAGTTCTTCGGCTGTATCAGTAGCGTTTGTCCGATGACAGTCCCTGGATTCTCGCGGTGCGAGTGGCCGTACACGATCACGTCGATCCCCGCGACTTCTCGCGCAACGCGCGACGAGACGTTCTCGCTGGCAACGCCGGTCGCGACGGTATCGTAGCTCGACGGCTCGTCCAGTCCGGAGTGAAGCACGACGACGACCACATCGGCGCCAGCGGCGCGCGCTTCCGCCACCGCCCAACCAACTGCGGGCACGATATCGTTGATGTGCAGCCGCGCAGCCGAAAGATGTGCTGCGTCCCACAGATCAGAACCCGGAGTAGTCGCTCCCACTATGCCGACGGTCGCTCCAGCTCGGCGAATGAGTGTGAAGCGCGGGAAACGCGCGTGCCTGCCGGAGGTCGCATTGGCGGCAAGAAACGGAAACCTCGCCTGAGAGACCGCGGAGTCGAGGTACGGTACGCCGTAGTTGAACTCGTGATTTCCGACGGCGGCGGCATCGTATCGCATCGCGTTCATCGCCGCGATTATGGGGTTTGGACCGGCTCGGACGACGCGTGCGGCTACATATGCCAGCGGCGTGCCCTGAAGAATGTCACCCGCATCCACGAGGACGACTCGTCCGCGGTCGGCGGCGCGCAGAGAGTCCACGATTGTTGCGGCTCTTGTAAGGCCTCGGTCCGAATCCGCGCGATCCGCGTAATAGTCCCAGCCCTGAAGGTGACCGTGCACGTCCGCGGTCGCCGCGATCTTCAGAGTCACGCTCGTGCCGGGCGCACACGCTGCGGCGGGACCCGGCGTCGGCGCGCGGGCACCGGAAATCATCACGGCGCCCGCGAGGATGACCGGGCCGCCTGCGAACCTAAGTCCCAACATCACAATAATTTAGCGGCCCAGCCACGCGGTGGAAGACCGGGTTCGATACCGGGTCGTGACAAAGCGCAGGTGCCGCCGCGTGCTTTGTAACACCAAGTTTCATCCATCATCATGGCCAATCACGAATCCGACACCGCCACGCCGAGGGAACGTATACTGGTCGTTGACGACGAGCCGGACATCGTCGCACTCGTCGCATATCATCTGGCTCGCGCCGGATACGCGGTTTCGACAGCGAGCAGCGGTCCCGAAGGCCTGGCGAAAGCGAGCGCCGAGCTCCCGGCGCTTGTGGTGCTGGACCTCATGCTCCCGGGAATGTCCGGCTTCGATGTTCTCGAGCGTTTGAAGGGTAATCCGGCGACCTCGCAGATCGCAGTACTCACGCTTACCGCGCGTCGCGAGGAGCCGGACCGGGTCCGTGGCCTCACACTCGGCGCGGACGATTACCTCACCAAGCCGTTCTCGCCGCAGGAGCTTACGCTCCGAGTGGGCGCGATCCTGCGTCGCGTCCGCGCACCGGTGCCGAACACGGGGGATATCGTGAAGATCGGTCCGGTCCGGATTGATCGTGCCGCGCATGACGTGA
>JALYYT010000390.1 GCA_030946285.1 Gemmatimonadota bacterium | reverse complement strand
GTCAGAGCGGTTTAATGAGCTGGTCTTGAAAACCAGAGTCCCGTAAGGGACCGTGGGTTCGAATCCCACCGCCTCCTCTTGTCGTGTGGCCCGGGGTTACAGGCTGACCGATCGCGGCGCACAGCTGGCGCCGAGCTCAGCGCGCAGCTTCCCGAAGCAGTTCCGCGAGATGATCCTTCCATATTGCGGGAAGCGAGTGAGTGCCGTGACCGCGCGTCCTGTCGCTGATCGGGATAAGTACGAATCGCCCTCGCGGAACGCGGCTGATCAGAGAATCAACGATTCCAAGCTCTGGCGGATTGACCTGATCGTCCGCGGAATTGACAGCGATGAGCGGCGCGCGAATCTTCCCGAGTTTTCCCGACGGATCGTAGTCGCGCGACGCCTCGAACTGATAGAGGAAGTCGTTCGCGTCGTAGCTCGCCATCCGGGACTTCATCCAGCTGTCGATGTACGCGTCCGCGCGGTCGCGGGTCGGCGCGAGTTTCTGAAAGTACAGCGGACTGCTCGTCATCATGAACAGCATCTCGAGAGCGCCGTACAGCCCGCGCGGCTGCACAGCGTAGTCGCCTCCGTTCCACGCTGCATCACCCCGGATCGAACCGGCAACCAGTTCGCGCATCATTCTGTTCCGTCCCGCGACCTGCGTCGGCGCGCTCGCGAGAGGCATCAGCGCGTCCATGAAGTCGGGATATCGCTCGCCCCACATCCACGTCTGCATCCCGCCCATCGATGTCCCCATCACGAGCAGCAGATGGTTGACATGGAGCGCTTCGGTTACGAGTCGGAACTGGGCGGTGACCATGTCTTCGTAACCGTAATTCGGAAACCGGGCATGCATCCCGTCGCTGGGCTTGCTCGACTTGCCGGTACCGATCCCGTCCGGGAGAATGATGTAGTGCGTGGCGCTGTCCAGAAGCTCTCCCGCACCAAAAAGCTGACCGGCAAATGTGTCGGTCAGAAAACCGCGGCCGTTCCCCGTAGTTCCGTGCAGGACGAGCACGGCGTTCGTCACGACCCCTGCAGCGTTCCGGGAAGGTTTGCCGAGTGTCGTGTAATGGATTCGCAACTCGGGTAGCGTAGCGCCGTCGCTGAAATGAAAATTCTTCATGCCGAAGTCGCCCTCGGCGCCCACATCAGCCCATGGACGGGGAGTGCGCTGAGCACCGGCTTGTATTGGACCGGAGACGGCAACGGCTGCAGCAAGTACAACGGCTAGAATGGTCATGCATCAACTTATCCTCGCCGTCGTGATGCGCGAGCGCCTCTTGCGAAAGGACTGCGAACCCTTCAACGTTGGCGCTCCTGCCCTGCCCTTCCGAAAGCCTGCGATTCAATCAAGGTCATAATGCGCTCCAGACTCGTCCTCACCGCCATCTTCAGCCTCGCCGCGACGCCACTACTGGCCCAGACGCCCGCGCCGGCGCCGGACTGGAATGCACTCGGTGAGCAGGCGGCCCACATGCTCGCGGGCTACATACAGGTGAATACCACCAATCCGCCCGGCAACGAGCTGGCCGGCGCGAGATACCTCAAGAACATCCTGGACCGCGAGGGAATCGAAGCACAGATACTCGACACGACCGAACTGGGCCCGGGCCGCGCCAATCTTTATGCGCGGATGCGCGGAAACGGGAAGAAGAAAGCAATCATACTGCTGAGCCACATGGACGTGGTGCCGGCGGTGCCATCGTTCTGGAAGGTCCCGCCGTTTTCCGGCGAGATCCGGGACGGATATGTGTGGGGACGCGGCGCGATCGACATGAAGAGCTACGCGATAGTGAATCTTCTTGCGATGGTGCAGTTGAAGCGGTCGGGTATCCCGCTGGATCGTGACATCATCTTCATCGGTAACGCAGACGAGGAGCTGGGTTCCACCGGTGCGACTGTATTCACAAGACGGCACGCGGATCTCATAAGGGACGCCGAGTATCTCGTGACAGAGGGCGGCGTCAACGAAGTGGTGAACGGGAAATTGCTCTACTACGGTGTCGGTGTCGCCGAGAAGCGCACTTTCTGGCAGAGTCTCACTGTGATTGGCGTACCCTCGCATGCATCACGTCCCACTCCGGACAACCCCGTCCCGAAGCTCGTCGGTGCTCTGGACAGGATCGCGCATTACGAAACGCCGATCCATGCCACGCCCGGCGTCGACAAGTACTTCAGGGACATATCCGTGAACTATCCCGAGCCGCAGAAATCATGGCTCGCGCACGTGATGGGGGCGATGGCGAACCCCGAGGCGCGGAAGTGGATTCTTTCCAACGTCGCGTGGAATGCGTACCTCCGCAACACCATCTCGATCACGGCGCTTCGCGGTTCCAGCAAGACGAACGTGATCCCTCCAGAGGCATACGCAGAGCTGGACATTCGTCTGCTTCCCGACGCGGATACCGCACAATTCGCCAATGAGCTGAGGCAGGTGATCAATGACACGTCGGTGCACATGAAGACCATATTCGGCCCCAAGACGCCGCTGGAAGTTCCGGTCAATACGGACTTCTTTCGCGCCATGGAGCGCGCCTCGCACGACCGGGATCCACACGCCCTGGTGACGACGCCCATGTTCACGGCGGCAAGCGACCGCCCGCTCTATCGCGCACTCGGCATTGACACCTACGGACTCGATCCCTTCAAGATGGAGCACGCTCTCTACCAGGAAGGAATGCACGGCAACAACGAGCGAATCTCGATCGAAAATCTTGCGTTCGGCGTGCACTACGTGTACGACATACTTCGGTACGCGCAGTAAGCACGGCAAGAATTACGCGTCGCCGAGGTGCCGGCCGGGTACGATGTAGTTTTGGATGTAGTCAGTGACGGCGTCGGCGAGCGGGGTCACAGTGGCGGAATATCCGGCGGACCGCAGTCTCGAGATGTTTGCCTGAGTAAAGTACTGGTACTTGCTCGGCAGCTCGTCCGGCATCTCGAT
>JALYYT010000378.1 GCA_030946285.1 Gemmatimonadota bacterium | reverse complement strand
GGTCTGAGCCGAGTACAGCTCGGCGCAGGCGGAATGAAAGGAAGTGGAACCTACGTGATCAACGCGGACCGACTGGATTACTCCGGCTATCGTGCGTTAAGTCGCGCGAGAAATGCGCACGTCAACTCGGTAGGCACCTGGGATTGGGATCGGGCGGGGGTCAAACTCGTCATCAACGCTGTTCAGTATGACGCGCAGAATCCCGGAAGCCTCTCCGATTCGCTGATCGCGCTGGACAGGACGCAGGCGTACGCGAACAATGTAACGCAGCACACCGGCGAGCGCGGAAAGCAGAACCAGGCCGGACTTTCCGGCCACGTCGCGGTCGGCCCCGGTGAATTGCGTCTTTCCGTGTACGGACTCACACGCTCGATCAACAATCCCATACCGTCAAGAATCATTGGAATTCATCGTGCGGCTGGCGGGGTGCGGGCATCGTACGCGGTAACTCTCGGGGACTCGGCGCGCTCGGTCTCCATGATAGGCGGCGGCGAATCCGACGTGCAGCGTGACGACCGTCGCAACTGGGTCAATGTGAGCGGGGCTCCAGGTGCGCTGTCACTCGATCAGCGGGAGCGCGTGACCAGCACTTCGCCGTTTGCGCAGGTCAGCGCGGCACTCGGGCGTGCGAACCTGCTCGCCGGTGCCCGCTACGACCGTTACAGGTTCTCGGCGCAGGACCATCTGATAACCGCGACCAATCCGGACGACTCCGGTGTTCGGAACATGTCATCGACGAATCCGACCGTCGGCGCGTCGTTCGACATCGTGCCGGGGCTCGTGATCTATTCCAACTTCGCGACAGGTTTCCAGACGCCGACCACGACCGAACTCGGAAACAGGCCAAGCGGCGCCGGTGGTTTCAACCCCGATCTGCAGCCTGAGCAGACGCATTCGCACGAAGCCGGTGTTCGCGGGAGAACCGGCACGGTGACTTACGACGTCACCGCCTACGACATGCGGATAGACAACGAGTTGATTCCGTTTGAAGTGCCCGCTTCACCTGGCCGCCAATTCTACCGGAACGCGGGCATCGCCCGTCACCGGGGGTTGGACGCGGACGCGACCACGGCGCTGCGTAGTGACGTGAGGATTCACGCATCGTACTCCTTCACCAACGCGAGATACGTCACTTACGCCGTGACGAGTGGAACGAAGACGACTTCGTATGCGACGAATCGCGTGCCGGGTGTCGCGCCAAATCTCGCGTCACTTTCGCTGCAGCTGGGAGCGCCCTCTGAACACTTCCTGGCCATCGAGGAACGCTACCGTTCGGCCATACCGGTGAACGACGCAAATACCGCGTTGTCGCGCGCCTCCATAGTCACGAACATTCGCGGAACCATTCCGGTGGGCGCGGTGTCCCTGTTCGGTGGAATCGGCAACCTTTTCGGCGAAGTGTACAACACTTCCGTCACCATCAACGCGAGCGGCGCGCGCTACTTCGAGCCCGCCGCCGGTCGCACCGTGTACGCCGGAATCGATCTGTTACGGCTTCGGCGCTGACACCGCGTGCAGTGACTCCCAGTTGATCAACGGTATGTCGGTGGCCGCTTCCTGAACGGCGTCGGAGATCTGTCTTCGCAGCTCGATGTGCTTGTTGTTGTTTCGCGTGGGATAAACGCGATTGGTGAGCAGGACGACCCACACGCCGCTCTGGGGATCCGTCCAGATGGACGTTCCTGTAAAACCTGTGTGACCGTAGCTTCGCGGCGAGAAGAAGCGACCTGCGCTTGAATGCGTTGCCGGCGTATCCCACCCGAGCGCCCGGCTGGAGCCAGCGTCCTGCGCGGCAGTCCAGCGCGCGATCGTTGTCGGCAACAGAATGCGGACGGAGCCCACGCTACCACCATTCAGCATCATCCGCGCGAAGATCGCAAGATCGTGCGCGGTCGAGAAGAGTCCCGCGTGACCCGAGACTCCGCCGATCGCACCAGCGTTCTCGTCGTGCACCGATCCCCACACCAGCCCGCGCGCCGAGTCGATTTCCGTAGGCGCGATGTGACGCTTTGCAACGGTGTCGGGACGGAAGCCGGTCTCGCTCATTCCCAATGGGCCGAATATATGCCGTGCGGTGAACGCGTCGAGAGTCTCGCCGGAAATTCTCTCGACAATGAGACCCATCAGTACGTAATCCCAGTCACTGTAGATGGACTTCGTGCCAGGAGTGTAGGCTAGTGGACGCGAGTTGATCGCGGCCAGATACTGCTCGCGTCCCTTGAGCGTATGCCAGAGCGCCGCGAACGCTTCCAGTCCGCCGCGGTGAGTGATGAGCATCCTGACTGTGATGTCCTTCTTGTCAGGAGCATTGAATTCAGGCAGATATGACGCAACCGTGCGATTGATGTCCAGCCGTCCCTGCTCCTCGAGCATCATCGCGGCGGTGGTCGTGGCGATGACTTTCGTGAGTGAAGCGAGATCGAAGCGTGTGTCGCCATCCACGGCCGCGGCAGTGTCCGAATACGTGAGCCGTCCGTAGGAATGGAGATAGACCAGGTTGTCGTACCGTCCGACCGCAATCGCGATAGAAGGTGCGACACTGTCCCTGACCGCTGCCTGCAGCAGTGAATCGAGTCGGAAGGGAAGCGAAGGCGACAATCCCATCGGCGGCGCGAGAATCATACGCTCGCGCGCTGGCTGCACTGCGGCGGTCTGTGCGATCGTGTTCGTGCCGCTCGCGCAAGCTGCAGTTGCGAATGCCATGAGCGACATCGCGATGAACGTTTTCGAGTTGCGTTGCATAAATCGGCTGGTGGGTGTCTAACGCGCTGGCGAGTCGCCGA
>JALYYT010000356.1 GCA_030946285.1 Gemmatimonadota bacterium | reverse complement strand
GCTTATTTCCAGCCGAATGCTGGGCTCGGTGGAACTCGATCTCAACGCGGGTTACACGCGAAGGTCCGGCGATGGATCAGTGGCACCCATCAACTCGACGGTCCTTACCGCGTCGCTTGGCGGGGCGATCGCAGGTCCGCTCGGTGGAACCGTGGAGCTGTTCGGCTATCCAGCCACATCGGGTGCATCCGGTTCGCCGACATCGCTGGGTTCTGTGGTCGCTCTGACCTACGCGTTGCAGAAGTGGCTCGTGCTGGACGCCGGTGCGATCGTCAACGTGCGCAATCTCGGTGCGAACGCACTTGTCGCCGGATTCACGTACAACATGGGCCGCGTCCCGGGCTTCCCGGCGAAGTCCGGCACGCGCTGAACGCGGCGCGACGCCGGTTGAGGTGAGGTGCGTCCCGTGTGGCTACGTCATCGCCGCGCGCGCCGCGATGATCGTGCGCTCCACTTCGTTCTGACCGTGTGCGGTTGACGTAAACCACGTTTCGAACGCCGACGGCGGCGGTGACACTCCGCCGTCGAGAAGTGCGTGAAAGAAGCGCGCGTATCGCTTCGTATCGGATTTGCGCGCGGACGCGTAGTCGGTGACGGGTGTGGCGCTGAAGAACGGAGTGAGCATCGTGCCGAGTTGCGGTACCTGGAGGTCCAGGCCAGCCAATCTCGCGGCCTCGCGGAGTCCGGTCGCGAGTGCGGCAGCGGCCTGCGCCGCTGCATCCCACACGCCGGGTTTCGCAATCTCTTCCATGACAGCGATGCCAGCCGCCATCACGACGGGATTGCCAGCGAGTGTACCCGCCTGGTACACGGGACCGTCGGGTGCGATCTGCCGCATTAGATCCTCGCGTCCCCCGTAAGCGCCGACCGGCAGGCCGCCGCCGACGACCTTGCCGAGCATAGTGAGATCGGGAGTGATGCCATACAGACCCTGCGCGCCATTCGGATGAACGCGGAATCCGGTCATGACTTCGTCGAATATCAGCAGCGCGCCGTGCTCCGTCGTCTCCCCACGAAGACTTTCCAGAAAGCCGTCGACCGGGAGGACCAGCCCCATGTTGCCTGCGACAGGCTCGACGATAACGGCTGCGATATTTGCGCCGTGAGCCTTGAACGCGGCACGCACTGCGGCGATGTCGTTGTACGGAAGCACCATCGTGTCCCGAGTCGCTCCGGACGGAACACCGGGAGAGTCCGGAAGGCCAAGCGTCGCTACACCCGAGCCCGCGCGCGCGAGGACGGAGTCGGAATGGCCATGGTAGTTGCCCTCGAACTTGATTACCACGGTGCGGCGCGTCGCGGCGCGCGCGAGGCGAATCGCGCTCATCACGGCTTCGGTGCCCGACGTGACGAATCGCATCATCGCCATGGACGGAACGAATTTCTGGATCAGATGCGCGAGCCGCGTCTCATGGAGGCTCGGCGCGCCGAAACTCGTTCCGTGCAATGCACTCGACGTGATCGCTTCGATGACGCTCGGTGGAGCATGCCCCAGAATGTGCGGGCCATATGCGAGTACGTAGTCAACGAGCGCATTGCCGTCCGCGTCGGTTACGTATGCCCCTTTACCGCTCACCATGAATCGCGGAGTGCCGCCAACTCCATTGAAGGCGCGGACCGGTGAGCTGACGCCACCAGGAAAAACCTTCCGTGATTCCGTGTACAGGCGGCGAGACTCGTCCGTCACCGGAGTGTGTGCGCTTGTCGTCACTTGCTGATGGTTGTCGGGATGTTTGACAGATGGGTGAACGCGGCTTCCGCTGCGCGTTCACCTGATGCGATGCAGTCCGGGATACCAATTCCATGAAACGCGGAACCGGCGAGATATAACCCGGGGTGCGATTCAATCATGTCAGCGAGCGCGGTAACGGTGGCCGAGTGCTCCGGCGTGTACGCCGGTATTCCGGCCGGCCACTCGTACGTACGTGCGAATATCGGCCGCGTCCGGACGCCAAGTGTGGTGCTGATCTCGTCGAGCACCGCGGCCGACGCGCCATCGGCGGCTCCACGCACGTAGCCGCGCAGCAGTGTGGTCCCCACCGGCGCGTGGGACGGGATCTTGACGGATGTCCACGTACAGGCAGTGACGTTCTCAGCGGGATCGATCACGAGGTAACCGGTCGCGTCGAGAGGGTAGGGTATATCGGCCTCGTGCCATGCCATTGTCACCGTGGTCGTGGGCGGGCACTTGAGGTCGGCAAGTCGTGCGGACTCGACCGGCGCGACTTCCGAGAGAAGTCGGGCTGCGGCGACCGCGGGCGCGGCCACGATTACAGCATCCGCGTTGTAGCTCACATTCGATGTATCCACGATCCACCCGGCTTCCGTTTCGGAAAGAGCCTCCACACGAGTCCAGGTAACGATCGCGACGTCGTCGAGCGCTGCGCATACGATGTCCACCATCTCGCGCATACCGTCGGGAAATGTGAGCAACTCGTCGGTGAACCGTGTCGGCGCGGGAGTCAGCGAGCGGCCGCGGCGCTCGAGCGTCGGAAGTCCGTTCGGGTTCACAGTGACGACGCGTTCATCGAGGCCCAGCTCGGCGAACAGCGTGGTCGCCCTGAGCTTGGCGCCGATGCAGACGTCGGCGCCGCCGTCGACTACGCATCCGGCCACAGTCTCACCCGCGATCTTCCCGCCGACACGAGCCGTTGCTTCGATCACCGTGATGAGGACATTGCGATCGAGCGACCGAAGCCGCAACGCCGCCGAGAGTCCCGCGATGCCAGCGCCCACGATCACGATGTGCGACCGCGCGTCACCGGCGTCGCTCGGTCCAGTCACGCCCAGCCAGCGGCGACGGCGCGATCAACGATTATGGATGCAAGCTGCTCCAGAAAGCGCGGGTCATCGTTGAGCGATGGTGGACGCTCGAGACGCATGTCGAGCGAACGCGCGATATTCTGCGCGTCAACGTCGATGTCGTAAAGGATTTCCACGTGATCACAGACGAAACCGACCGGAACGGCCACAACGTTGCGAATTCCCCGTTCGGCGAGCGCCGCCAGATGCTCGGGGTATGTTGGGCCGAGCCAGGGTTCGGGGCTTCGCCCTGCGGACTGGTAGCTCCATGACCAGCGCTCATCACTGATTCCGGCGTTATCAGCGATCAGGCGCGCAGTCTCGTGCACTTGCGCGTCGTACGGATCCCCGGCCTTGACGATGCGCTCTGGAAGACTGTGCGCGCTGAAGATCACGTGCACGTCGTCGCGTTCGGCCTCGGGCCACCGCGCTATTCCCGCGCGCACCCGGTCGGCCAGCGACTCGATGAGGCCGGGCGCAGTGTGGTAGCTGTCAATGTGCGCAAACTCGATACTGCCGTGATACATGTCCAGCCCGCTCGCGATCTTCGCCTGATAGCGCGCGATGCTCATTCCGCTGTAATGAGGTGCCAGCACCATGCTCACAGATCTCGTGATTCCCTCCGACGCCATGCGTCCGACTGTGTCCTCGATCCACGGCGACCAGTGCCGCATTCCCACGTAGACACGAAACAGGGGCGTCTCGCCTGCGGGATTCAGATGCTTCTCGATGCCATCCACCTGAAGCTGCGTCAGTCGTGCGATCGGGGAACTTCCGCCGATCGCCTGATAATTACGCGTTATTTCTGTGAGTACTCCCGGCGTCGTGGGGCGTCCATCGCGGATGTCGGCCAGATAGCCGGGAATGTCGGAAGTCGAATCGGGCCCGCCGTACGCCATGAGCAGCACTCCGATCGGCTGCGCGGATCGCGTTGCCTCACTCATGCGCAGCAGCGCCTGTGACTTCGTGTACGTATTCGACGAGCCGCCGCACGTTGTCCACGGGCGTTGACGGAATGATTCCGTGGCCAAGGTTGAAGATGTGCCCAGGTTCCGGTCCGGCGCGCCGAACAACGTCGTCTATCTGTGACTTGAGCTCGCGCCATGGGGCGAGCAAGGCGATCGGATCGAGATTCCCCATGACCGCGTGTGAAGCGCGGAAGCGTTGGCGCACCGAATCCAGGGGCGTCCGCCAGTCGACTCCGAGCACGTCTCCGCCGCAGGATATGACGTCTTCCACATATGCGCCGGTACCGGTGCCAAAGTTGATCACCGGGACTCCAGCCGCCGCGACCGCCTTGAAGAGCGCCGTGTTGTACGGCTTCACGAAACGCGCATAGTCATGCGGACTGAGGGCGCCAGCCCATGAATCGAAAACCTGCAACACATCCGCGCCAGCTCGCGCCTGCGCCATGAGATAATCCGCCAGCACTGTAACCAGACGCCGCATTAGCCGGTTCCATGCGGCGGGCTCCGCGTACATGAAACTCTTGGCGATATCGTAGCGCTGCGACCCGCCGCCTTCTATTGCGTAGCAGGCAAGCGTGAACGGCGCACCGGCAAAACCTATCAGAGCGGTCGAAGCAGGCAGCTCCGCCCGCACCAGCTTCAGCGCGCCAAGCGTGCCCTTCAGAGTCTGCTCGGCGGGTGGTGTAGCGAGGACGTCCACGTCGCGCGGTGAGCGCACGGGGTTGGCGATACGCGGACCAGTGCCGGAGACAAAATCCAGCTCCAGGCCCATCCCAATCAGGGGCGGAAGAATATCCGAGAAGATTATCGCCGCGTCCACGCCGAGTGCCTTCACGGGCTGGAGCGTTATCTCTGCAGCGGTCGCAGGGTCGCCAATCGCCTCGAGCATCGACTGCCGAGACCGTATCTCGCGATACTCCGGCATGTATCGGCCGGCCTGGCGCATCAGCCAGACGGGAGTGTGAGGTACGGCCTCACGCCGGCATGCTCGGACGAGGACGGAATCCGCAGCGGCGCTTCGCCGTCGTTCAGGCACTGAATCAGACCCGCGCGACGCGCCTCGCGCCGCGCTCCCGTCTTGCGGTGCTACTGTTGCAGCCATTCAGCGACGTCCCGTGCGTGGTATGTGATTATCAGCGATGCGCCGGCCCGGCGCATTGAAAGCAGGGATTCGAGAACTATCGCGCGCTCGTCTATCCATCCAGCTTGCGCGGCAGCCTTCACCATGGCGTACTCGCCACTGACGTTGTACGCGACTATGGGTACGCCGGGATGCGCGCGATGCACTGCGCTCACCACGTCGAGATATGCGAGCGCCGGCTTGACCATCAGAAAATCAGCGCCTTCGGCAATGTCGAGCGCCGCTTCGCGCAGCGCGATGCCGCCATTCGCAGGGTCAAGCTGGTGCGTGCGGCGGTCGCCGAATGCGGGAGCGCCGCCTGCGGCTTCGCGGAACGGCCCGTAGAAGGCAGAGGAATACTTCACCGCGTACGCCATGATCGAGACATCGGAGTGACCTGCGACGTCCAGCTCGCCACGGATTGCGCCGACACCTCCATCGATCATGCCGCTCGGTGCGACCACGTCAGCGCCAGCTGTCGCGTGAGATACCGCGATCTTCCCAAGAACATCGAGCGTCTCGTCGTTGAGCAGCCGCTGGTCTTCGCCGAGAATACCGCAGTGGCCGTGGGTGGTGTACTCGCACATGCATACATCTGTAATGACCACGAGTTGCGGAGCGTGCGATTTGAGCGTGCTTACCGCACGCTGGACCGCGCCACCCGGGGCGTGGCTTTCGCTGCCGGATGGATCCTTCCGCTCCGGCGCCGGGACACCGAACAGAATTACGGAGCGCACTCCGAGTGACAGCAGCTCATCCGCGACTGGCGCCAGACGATCGACGGAAACCCGCGCTATCCCCGGCATGGAGTGAATGGGCTGTGAAACGTCCTCGCCGTCCGTCACGAAGATGGGCGCAATGAGGTGTTCCGGGCGGAGCATCGTCTCGCGAACCATCGACCGCAACGATTCACTCGACCGAAGCCGGCGAAGGCGTACGACCGGGAACTGGCCCGTCATGGGTTGTCCTTGCCGAACTGAAGCGGCTGCGACGCGTAGCTGACCGGAGGAAGATCAGCCAGAGCGGCCACGAGACCGTCCATCGTGTACACTGCCGCGACCGCATGAACCGGAAGTCCGGCCTCACGCGCTGCCAGTGCCGTTACGGGGCCGATACACGCCACACGCGGATAGACCGCGGTTCCGAAAAGCGCGACGAAGGCGCGGACAGATGACGGACTCGTGAACGTGACCGCGTCCGCGCCCAGTATGTCGCTGCGCGCAGCATCGTCCACGGGGAGCGGGACCGTATCGTAGAGAACCCGTTCGACGACTTCCGCGCCGCGACTGCGCAGCATGATCGCGAGCACGTCGCGCGCGGCGGCTGCACGCGGCCATAGAATACGCTTGTCACCAACGTCACCGAGCGCATTCGCGAGTGACTCCGCGATGAACTCGGGTGCAATGAGCGCGGAGTTGGCACCAGATTCCGCGACCGCGCGCGCTGTCGCAGGCCCGACGGATGCAATTCTGCGATGACCGCGAAAGGACGAGCGCTCATCCGCATCGAGTTGAGCCACGAACATTCGCACGCCATTGGCGCTCGTGAAGATCAGCCAGTCGAACGCCGTGACGCTTATTGGCGCCTCGTCATCCGGCTGTCTTATGGGATCTATCGCAATCAGCGGAGCGACGATTGGCTCGGCTCCCGCGCGACGCAGCGCGTTCGAGAGAGGGCCTCCTTCATCCTCGGCGCGAGTCACGACGACGCGGCGTCCCTTGAGCGAATGCCTCATGAAGTGCTTGCTCCGCGCGATAAGCGAAGTTCCGCATCCACCGCGTTGTGAAGGGGGATGTCGTCTATGTCCGCCAGGATCGCGAGCGCCAGCTCGTCGTCCGCGCGGCATTGAACTGCGAGCGCACCCTGACCCGCAGGAGGTGGCATCAGATCGGCATCGAAGATCTCGGAGATTCTATCACCCATTCCAAGGCGATCAAGTCCAGCGAGCGCAAGCACCGCGGCGTCGTACTCGCCTTCGAACACCATCTGCACGCGCGCGTCAACAGGTCCGCGAATCGGCTTCACCACGAGATCGGGCCGGAGAGCGAGGACTGCCGCGGCCCGCCGCTCGCTCGAGGTTCCTACAACTGCGCCGGGCGGCAGATCGCTCAGCCGAGATCCGCTTGCCGAGACGAGCGCTTCGCGCGGATCGGCGCGAACCGGCACCGCCGCGACGATGAGCCCAGGTGCAGCGACTGGCGGAAGATCCTTGTACGAATGCACTGCGGCGTCAATCTCGCCGTCAGCAAGTGCGCGCTCTATCACGTCGGTGAACGCGTCCGCTGCGAGTTCCGGTGCCGGAATGTGCAGCATGGTGTCGCCGGACGCGGTGAATTCGCGCAGCTCGAACGAAAGGTCCGGTCGCGCAGATCGGAGCAGGTCCAGTACGACTCCGGCCTGGTAGAGTGCAAGTCGGGAGCGACGCGTTCCGACAACGAATGGGCGCATGTTCATGCGGTGAGTCTCGCCGTACGCGGCACGAAGGCGACCCTGCGCTCGAGACGCGAGCAGAAGTCCGCAATCTCCGCGTCCACGATTGCTTCAACCGATGGAACCACTGAGCGGCGCTCGTTGTTGGAGCCGGCGATGTACGGTCCCAGGTCATCTATCGCGATCAACTGTGCTCCGGCAATGTCTCGTACCGCGGAATCAACGTTGCGCGGAAGGGAGACGTCCACGATGGTGAGCCGGCGGCCGGCGCGGAGCTGAACCGTGCTTCGAACCATGTCGCGCGTGATGAGCGGTAGCATTGCGCGCGTTGCAGCTATCACGACATCAGCGTGCTGCAGCTCTTCGCCGAGGGCGTCGAGATCGCAGACGTGCGCGCAGAAGTGCGTCGCCAGCCGGCGCGCGGGGTCTTCGGACCTGTTGGAGATCGTCACTCGTGCGGGAACGTGGGCAGCGAGTGAGCGAAGCGCGAGTTCCGCGATCTCGCCGGCCCCCACGATTACGACGCGTTTGCCGCCAAGTCCGTTGGCAGCTGCGGCTGCGGCGTCGACGGCTGCAGAGCCAAGGCTCGCCGCCTGAAGCCGGCCCCAGACGGCGCCTCGGGCGCGCTCGCCCGAATGAACCGCACGCCTGAACGCAAGCTTGATCAGTGGCGATGCAGCGTGCACGGCAATCGACTGTCTCAACGCACTCGCGACCTGCGCGACGACCTGCGCTTCGCCCAGTACGACGGAATCGAGGCCGGCGGCAACTCTGAAGAGGTGTCTGGCGACGTCGGTGCCGGTCAGAGAGTATGCATGCGGGGCGAGCTCGGACTCGGAAACGCTGCAGCGGTCCGACCACCATTTGAGGAGAATTTCGTCTGCGTCAACGGACTCGGGCGGAAGCTCTGCGTACAGTTCCGTGCGGTGACACGTAGACACTATAGCCAGCCGCTCTATTCGCGGATCGCGCCGCGCCGCGGCCAGCGCATCGCGCAGGCGAGGCCCGGAGATTGCAGCGCGCTGCCTCAGATCGGCCGCCGCGGTGCGGTGGCTGATCCCGAGGCAGTGCAGTCCGGCGCCGATGTCGTCCGTTGGGGCGATTGCCAATTGCGTGGCTTGTGGTAGCGGTTGCGGTTGAGAGAGAAAGGTGATGCGGGCTTCATGAGTGCGGTATCCGGAGGACTACGGAGCAGCGTCGAACGCTCGTGCCGCGACGCCCGTATGTTAGCGGCTGCATCATCCCCTTTTCCCGAGTACGCCCGTGATTCGCGCCTCTCTGTCCTGCCGTCGCTCCTTCCGCGCTCGTGCGGTCGCGCATTTCACCGGCCGCCACGCCCTCCCGCTCTGGCTCCTCGCTGCTCCCCTGGTGTCCGGCGTTATCGCAGCGCCCGCGGCAGGGCAGGCACCGACGGCTACCGTCCAGCCCGCATTTCCGGAAGGCTGGGCGAAACGGAAGGAGCGTCCGCCCACTATCGCCGACCACGGGATGGTCGTGACCAACAGCCCGCTGGCGAGCGAGGCTGGAGCGGAGATCCTCCGTCGCGGCGGGAACGCAGTGGATGCAGCCGTGGCCGTCGGATTTGCCCTGGAAGTCACATTCCCCTTCGCCGGCAATATCGGAGGCGGTGGTTTCATGGTCATCCGGCTTGCCAACGGGCAGGCGATGACCGTCGATTACCGCGAGACCGCACCGCTCGCGGCGACACGTGACATGTACGTCGAGAACGGCAAGCTCACGGACCGCAGCACTGTCGGAGGCCTCGCGTCCGGTGTCCCGGGTTCCGTAGCCGGGATGGCCGCAGCCCTCGCGAAATACGGGACGATGTCGTTGCATGACGTCATGCAGCCGGCGATCAGGCTCGCCACGAATGGTTTCGTGGTTGATAGCGCGTTATCGCGGTCGCTGCGCTCGAGCGCGCCACTGCTCAAGAAGTTTGCCGGTGCGAAGGTCTTCTTTCCAGACGGCAATCCGCTCGCTCCCGAAACAACGCTGCGTCAGCCCGTGCTCGCGAGAACGCTGCGACTCATCGCGGCACGCGGACCCGCAGGCTTCTACCGAGGGCAGGTTGCGGACGCCATCGTAGCCCAGATGAAGCACGACGGCGGAATCATCACGCTTAAGGATCTCGCAGCGTACAAGGCCATCATGCGCGAGCCGATCGTCGGAAGCTATCGTGGCTACAAGCTGCTGGCGATGCCGCCGTCTTCGAGCGGTGGTGTCACCATGGTCGAGATTCTGAACCAGCTCGAGACGTTCCGACAGCTTCCCCCGTTCAGCAGCGCGGAGTACAAGCATCTGCTCGCGGAAACTTTTCAACGAGCATTCATTGATCGTAACACCAAGCTGGGCGATCCTGCGTTTGTTACAAATCCGATTTCCCATCTGACGGACAAGGCGTATGCTCGGCAGCTGGCTGCGACGATCTCGCCCGACCGTGCAACTCCGCCACCGGTTTTCACCGTCGCCGCAGACCCAATGCACACGACGCATTACTCTGTCGTCGACAAGACGGGAAACGCGGTCGCTACCACGACGACCCTGAACAGCGGTTACGGCTCGGGAGTGTATGTCGCCGGTGGTGGATTCTTCATGAACGACGAGATGGATGACTTCGCCGCGCAGCCGGGCCAGGCCAATCAGTTCGGTCTGGTGCAGGGAGAGGTCAATGCGATCCAGCCGGGCAAGCGAATGCTGAGCGCAATGTCTCCCACGATAGTTGTGGATCCTTCCGGCCGATTACTGATGGTGATTGGTGCGGCGGGCGGACCGACGATCATTACCGGAGTCACGCAGGTGATTCTGAACGTGATTGACCAGCACATGTCGTTACCGGACGCCATGTTCGCGCCGCGCATTCACGACCAGGCATGGCCGGATGCGATTACGTACGAAGCGGGCGGCCTCTCGCACTCTGCGATGGACTCGCTCACGGCAATGGGCCACAACCTCCGTGCGACCAGCGCACTCACCAACGTCAACGCGCTGATGCGCGGTCCGGACGGGCACTGGGTCGGAGTGTACGAGCCGCGCGCGACAGGAGCCGCGGTCGGCTACTGATTCGTGACGCGGCGTGCGCGCGGAGTCCTTTCCGACGCCTCGCGCGCCAGCTCCCGTTGCAACTCGTGACGCGCATCGGAGATCAGTGACCGCGTCCGCTCGCGAAGACCCGCGACGTCGGCGCCGTTGAGCCCGGCCGTCTCGATCGGTTCCAGAACACGGCAGATCGCGTTTGCCCGGCGAAAGCTGAACGAGCCCTTGGCCATCGCGTAACGAGTGCCGGCGATCGCAATCGGTATGATCGACGTTCCGGTCGATACGGCCAGTTGAAAAGCCCCGTCCTTGAACGGAAGCAGCTCATCCGACCGGGTACGCGTCCCTTCGGGGAAAATCATCACCGAGACGCGTTTCGAGAGCCGGTCGCGACACTCCTCCAACGCCTGCACGCCGCTGCCACGATTGCCGCGGATGATCGGGATATCGCCCGCCATGCGCATCATCCAGCCCATGATCGGTATCCTGAAGATCGTGTCCTTCGCAAGCCACTTCATCTCCCACTTGAGATGCGATACAAGAAAGATGTCGGCGTAGCTCTCGTGATTCGCAACCACGACGTACGGCCGCCGCGGATCACGGATCGTGAAGCCGCTCGTGTGAAAATGCCAGTACGGGTTGAGCCAGGTGCAGGCGACCGCGAGGTGCCGGAACGCGCGGCCGGCGGCGTAGCGGCCAGCATCGAACGGCGCTGTCAGCAGCCAGACGATCGACACGTAGAAGAATCCGAGTATCACCACGAGCACGGTCGTGGTCCAGACCCAGGCATTTACCAGCCGTTGCATGACCGACAATCTGGTTGACCGACGCGTTTCAGGTAAGTGTTCCCGATCATGGCCAGTCGTTCACGCGCAGCCCGTCAGGCATCACGCAGCGCACTCGCAATCTCGCCGGCAAGTTTTGCGTTGTTTCGGACCAGCGCGATGTTTGCAGCGAGACTCCTTCCGCCGGTAAGCTCCACGATTCTCCCAAGCAGATACGGAGTCGCGTCCTTCCCGCCGATTCCGAGCCGCTCCATGTCTCCGACCGCGGCGGAGATAATGGGATCAATCTCCGATGCGGGGATCTCCGCGGCGCCCGGAATAGGGTTGGCGATCAGCACGCCGCCGCTCATTCCCAGACGCCATTTTGTTCGAAGGATGCGCGCGATCTGCTCCGGAGAATCAACAGTGGAAGGTGTTCGATACCCGCTCTGACGGGAGAAGAACGCGGGAAAATCGGAAGTGCGATATCCGATGACGGGAATGCCCAGCGTCTCGAGCTTCTCCAGAGTGAGCCCGATGTCGAGTATGCTCTTCACGCCCGCGCTCACGACCGCCACGCTCGTCCGCTGAAGCTCGAAGAGATCGGCGCTTACGTCGAGCGACATTGCGCCGCCCCGATGCACACCGCCTGTGCCACCCGTGGCGAAGACCTCGATCCCGGCGAGCGACGCGATCCGCATGGTCGTCGCTACTGTGGTCGCGCCATGTTGGCCGAGGGCGACAGTCAGTGGAAGATCACGAATACTGATCTTTTGCACTTCGGAACTTGTCGCGAGAAATTCCAGTTCCGTCGCATCCAGGCCGACCTTCATTGTCCCATGCAGCACCGCGATGGTGGCCGGCACTGCGCCCGCATCTCGAACGATCGCCTCCAGCTCCCGTGCAGTCGCCACGTTCTGGGGGTAGGGCATGCCGTGGCTGATGATCGTGCTCTCGAGCGCCACGACGGGCTCGCCAGCGCTGAGTGCATCGTGCACCTCTGCGCTGTATTCCAGATGGTCAACCACGGGAGGCTGCGTCATCGGTGAAACCTATCCGTTGTGCTCATCTGCCACGAGTCTTTGGCCCTTGGCCGACTTTCCGCATGCGTGCACCCGTGCGGTGAGCGTCGCCAGCCGCATCTCGGGACTCACCGTCCACTCGGACTCCACGGTCATCGCGGCGGCCGCGTGCCCGTACGCGACCGCGCTGCGCTCGCCGAGTCCCGTCACAAGCGCCGCGGCGTAGGCGGCAAGCATCGCATCCCCGGCGCCTGTTACATCGACCACGGCAGCGTCGCACGCCGCGAACTCTTCCAC
>JALYYT010000352.1 GCA_030946285.1 Gemmatimonadota bacterium | reverse complement strand
GGGGGAGGCGCATCGCTTCGGGATGGGCGAACGACATGAACCTCTCGCTCGTAACACCGATCATCATCAAGTACCGTGATGAGCGCACCGATGCGGCCACCGCACTCGAGGACTCGCTGCGATGAAGGCCGTTCCCGAAATGGAGACGATACGCGTCCCGGGCGACAAGTCGGTATCACACCGCAGTCTCATAATCTCGGCGCTCGCGGACGGCCCTAGCGTGATTCGCGGGCTGCTGCGCTCCGCTGACGTAGCCAGTACGGCCACTGTGCTCCGTTCACTTGGCGTGACCATTGAGGACGACGGTGACCGCGTCACCGTGCACGGACGCGGCTTGCGCGGCCTGCTCGAGTCAACCTTGCCGCTCGACTGCGGCAACAGCGGAACCAGCGCGCGGCTCATGATGGGCGTTCTCGCCGCGCACCCATTCGAGAGCACGCTGTGTGGCGATTACAGCCTCAGCAGGCGCCCAATGCGGCGAGCGGCCGAACCCCTCGAGCGCATGGGTGCACGATTCACCTTCGTCGGCAATGACGACGGCCTGCCGCTGATAGTGCACGGAGCCGATCTCTCCAGCGTCGGGTTTAATAGCCACACATCGAGTGCGCAGATAAAGAGCGCGATCCTGCTCGCCGCAGTCACCGCACAGGTGGGTGCATCGGTAACCGAGCCAGGCCGCTCGCGAGACCACACCGAGCGAATGCTGGCCGCGCGAGGCGTGCCGGTTCTCGTCGACGGCGATACGGTTTCAGTTGGTGTCGCGCGGAAAATCGAGCCGCTCGACATGGAAGTTCCCGGCGATCCATCGTCGGCGGCTTTCTTCATCGCCCTTGGCGCGATGATGCACGGGAACGGCATCGCGCTCAGTCACGTGTGCGTCAATCCGACAAGAACCGGATTTCTCGACGTCGTTCAGCGCATGGGCGCGGTGCTCGCGTTCGACGACTTCGCCGAGATCGGCGGGGAACCGACCGCAACGATTCGGCTCACCGGCGCGGCGACGCTTCGAGGGGTATCCGTCGGAGGCGCGGAACTTCCGTCCATGATCGATGAGATACCCGTTCTCGCGTGCCTCGCGGCACGTGCGACCGGTGAAACGGTCATCAGTGATGCAAGCGAGCTTCGTGCAAAGGAAAGTGACCGCATCGGCGCCGTCGTCCGGAACCTCCGCGCGATCGGCGTCGACGCCGAGGAGCGGCGTGACGGAATGGTCATTCGGGGTACGGAGCAACCACTGGTCGGGCGCATCGAGACTCACGGCGATCACCGTCTGGCGATGGCTTTCGGCATACTTGGCGCACTGCCCGGAAATGCGATCCAGGTGGACCTCCCCGACTGCGTGTCGGTTTCGTACCCTGACTTCTGGCGCGACCTTCACACTTTTTCCGCGGCATGATCATAGCCATCGATGGACCCGCCGCGTCGGGCAAGTCGTCCACTGCATCGTGGGTTGCACGCGAGCTCGGCTTCCTTCATCTCGATTCGGGGATGCTTTACCGTGCAGAGACCGCCAGACGATTGGGTGTCGAGGATCTCCGATCGAAGGAAGTGACAGCTGCCGTGTCAGGCGTGGCACAGCTTCCCGAAGTTCGCGCACTCGTGAACGCGGAGCTCCGACGAATTGCCTTGACGGAAAGCGTGGTCGTTGATGGCCGCGACATCGCGAGTGCGGTATTCCCCGACGCGGACCTCAAGATCTTTCTCGTCGCGGACCCGTGGGAGCGAGCCCGCCGACGGCTGCACCAGCGGCTGGGCCGTCCGGCCGCCGACGACGAGATTGCCGAGGAAACGCGCCTCCTGGTAGAGCGCGACGCGAGCGACGCTACCAACACCCTGCAGGCGCGAGACGCTGTGCTGATCGACACCACTTACCTCACCCAGGAGGAGCAGGTCCAGCGCATAGTGGCGCTGGCGATGAAAGCCTGATCCGTTCGTCATTCCGCGCAAGCGAGAATCCCTGGGACACCCGTCATTCCCGCGCAAGCGGGAATCTCTTTCGGTCCGGTACGAGCGTTAAGAGATCCCCGCTTTCGCGAGGATGACAGCTTTCGTGGCGATGACGCCCTCCGCAGCGATGATCCTTGCCCTCCAAACAGCCGTACTCACAGAGTTGCTTTCTGCCACTGTATGAGTAGATTTCCTTCACGCCCCGCTCCTTGGAGGCGTTTTCAATGTGGGGTGGTCCCCCGCATTTTTTTATTCATAGAGGTCAGTCAGAAATCACATGAACCCTGCATTGCAAGACGTTGTGGCACAAGCGATTGCACCGCTGGAGTTCGATGTTTTTACGCTCCTGCAGCGAGGCACCCGGAGCCGCGCCGTGCTCGAGGTCAGAATCACTCGGCGCGACGCTCAGGGAGTCACGGCGGGAGATTGCGCACGCGCATCCAGGGCCATCGAGGAAAAACTCGATGCCAACGGAATGCTCGGCGAGTTCTATACGCTGGAAGTGTCGTCGCCAGGAATCCGCGATGACGCGGAAATCAACTGGAAGAGGTAGTTAACATGGCAGTGGAAACCGGGAACATTCTCACGGCGATTCGCGAGCTGACGAACTCCAAGTCAATGGACAGTGCGGAGCTGCGCGATCTTCTGCAGGACGGAATTCTCGCCGCGCTCGCCAAGAAGCACGGCGGGCCCGTGCAGGCCGAAGTGGACATTGACGAGGAGCGTGGCGCGATTCGCATCGTGCTGCTCAAGACCGTCGTCGAGAAGGTGGAGGACGCCGCGCGGGAGATCTCGGTAGAGGAAGCACGCTTCGAGGATCCGGAGTTTCAGGTCGGCGACGTCATGGAAATTCCCACTGACTTCGCGGAGTTCGGTCGTGCTGCCGTGCAGGCGGCCAAGCAGCGCATCCTTCAGCGAGTCCGCGAGGGTGAGCGTTCCAAGATCCGCGACGAGTTCACCTCCCGCGTCGGTGAGCTGCTGAGCGGCGAGGTGCAGCAGATCGAGCGCGGCAAGCTTGTCATCATGCTGAACCGATTCCGCGAGGCAGAGGCCGTGATGCCGTACCGCGAGCAGAACCACCGCGAGCACTACCATCAGGGCGAACCCATCCGTGCAGTCCTGAAGAAGGTCGAGGAAACACCCAAGGGTCCGCGCCTCGTGCTGAGCCGCGCCGACGGTCTGTTCGTGCAGGCTCTTTTCAAGCTCGAAGTCCCGGAGATTCAGGCTGGAACAGTCGAGATCCGCTCTGTGGCTCGCGAGGTCGGGAGCCGCACGAAGATCGCCGTCTTCTCCCGCGACGAAGCGGTGGATCCGGTCGGCGCGTGTGTCGGCGTCAAAGGCGCCCGCGTTCAGGCTGTTGTTAACGAGCTGAGCGGCGAGCGAATTGACATCGTTCCATGGTCCGGTGATCCGGAGCGCTTCGCGCGACTCGCTCTCGCTCCAGCTAAGGTTGCGCGCGTATTCAGCGACGCAACCACACGCACAATCCAGGCGATCGTGGACGAGGATCAGCTTTCCCTCGCGATCGGAAAGAATGGTCAGAACGTGCGGCTCGCCTCCGAGCTCACGGAATGGAAGATCGATCTCTACTCCAGTCGCGAGTGGATGGAGCGCGCTGCGGAAACGTTGCCATTCGCTCCGCTCGAGGATTCGGTGAACACGACCAATCCAAAGCTTTCGGACATCGAAGGAATCCCGCCCGCTACGGTCGCGATTCTGGAGAACGCCGGCTACACCAGGCTCGATGACATCCTCGACCTCGAGCGCGAGGACTTCCTCAAGCTCGCCGGCATCATGAAGGATGACGCCGATCGGCTGATGGCGACAATTGATGAACTCACGACCGACGCGGCGGAAGATGATGCGCCGCCAGCGCCGGCCGAGGGCAGTGAAGCTCCTTCGGATATCGAGCCGCCCGCGACTGCGTGAGTGGTCATGAGCGGTGAAGTGTCCGCGATTCTGCGACTGGTCGGACTCGGCATGCGAGGCCGGCTCGTCGCGGTAGGCGTGGACAGGACAAGGGAAGCGGCATTCAAGGGGACGCTTCGGTTGGCGATTGTTGCCTCCGACGCGTCGCCAAACAGCCGCGACAAGATCGTTCCGCTGCTTTCGGGCCGCGGTGTTAGTATGATTGAAACGCCTTCCGCCGATGACCTCGGCAGGGTCGTTGGACGCGCGGCGACGGCTGTCGTCGGCGTTCTGGATGCGAAGTTGGCGCGCGGGATAAGAGCCGCGCACAGGGGACAGGGAGATATTGGGTGAGTAAGCTGCGTGTAACGGACATGGCTGGTGAGTTCGGGATTCCCGCTGACGAAGTGATCAACATCCTTCGCCAGATGGACATCCCTGTGCGTAGCCACGTAAGTCCGCTGACCGATGATCAGGTCGCGCGAGTACGTGCGCGCTGGGAGCGTGAGAAACGCGCCCGTTCTGCCGCACCCGCTCCGGCCGCCGGCGCTCGCCGTCGGCGTGGCGCTGCCGCCGCTCCCGAAACACCAGCGCCTGAGCCGGAGCCGTCACACGCAGTGCGCAGGCGTCGCGCGGCCGATGTGGTTGTGCCCGAGCGCCTTCCCGCTGTGCCCGAGCCATCGCCCGTAACGGCGAGCGCGGAGCCACAGCAGCCGGCACCGGTTGCCGCGCAGGAAGCGGCCGCGCCCGAGCC
>JALYYT010000342.1 GCA_030946285.1 Gemmatimonadota bacterium | reverse complement strand
CGCGCGAACATCATGGTCGGCGCCGGACTCGACGCGAGCAACGTTCTGGAAGTAGCACGCTGCAGCGGTGCACGTGAATTCCACGGTTCGGCGAAGGCCATGCGAAAATCGCCCGGTCGGCATTACGCCGCCCTGCCCGGCCTGGAAGCGGACTGGTGGCAGACTGACGCAGACATCGTCCGAGCGATGGTGAACGCGTTGAAGGTCACATAGGCCGATTCATCGAGTAAAGGAGGCCGCGCTGCCATCGCTCACCGGGCGTCCGAATGCAGCTTGATGGAGTTCCTTACCCGCAGCGAGGGCTGGCGCCGCGGGTGTGTCCTCGACAACCCGAACCAGTGGCTGAGAGTGGTCACGGCGAATTCGTCGGCTGGCTACCGCTTCGGCTCGTATCGCATGGCCACTGACCCCGATCCGAGCTCCACGCGGCTCACGAGCTTCAGGTCCACAAGCTTCGACAGCCCCGCAAACAATGTCGGCCCATGGCCCACAACTCTGGGATGTATCACGAACTCGTACTCATCGATCAAATCCAGCTCTGCCAGCGCCAGCGGCAGCGTCAGGCCTCCCACCAGCAGGCCATTGCCAAGCTCTGTCTTGAGCTGCTGAACCGCCTGCGCCAGATCCCCACGCACGAGCTCCGCGTTCCAATCGACCCGTTCCAGTGTGTTCGACACGACGTACTTCTTCTTCGCGTCGATCGTCCGGGCGAATGGTGCCATCCATTCAGGCCATGCTCCTGCGGGTGTCGGCTGCCGCCACGCTGACTCCATCATCTCATACGTCACACGGCCAAAGAGGAGCGCATCGGCCCGCTCGATGTTCTCCATCGCGTTACGATGCAAGGCTTCGTCGGCGATCATCACTCGATGATCGCAACATCCGTCCAGTGTGACATTGATGGAATATCGGAGTGGTCGCATGTGAGTCGGGTTGCGGGTGCGGCTCGAATGGTCAAAGATCACGAACTTTCAGTCATCGATTTCGTCAGCTCCATCCTGCTTCAGTCGCTGGAGGTGGTCCTTCATTGTCTGCAGTACTTCCGGTGCGTGCCCCTGCCAATCAGTGCACTCGGTCACTACACGCAGGGGGTCGTGCGAGCGGTACGACTTTGTCGGGTTGCCTGGAAATTTTTTGTCAGTGAGATTCGGGTCGTCAGTATATGGCCCGGTTGGTTCAACGACGTAGATTCTGCCGCGCCCGTCGCCACGCGCCAGCTCAGCTCCCCATGTGGCGGCGTCCAGTGTCGCGCTGAAATAGACGTGGTTTGCAACTCTGTCCACATCGCCAAAATTTGCTGGATGCCCGTGCTTGATGAGATCGCCTGGCTTCCTGTCGATTCGTGTACCATGATAAAAACGGTCGCCCGGCTTAAGGTCACTCCGAGAGCCGGTGTAGAATTGGTCCCCGTTCTGCTTGTGCGTGATTGTCACCAACTACTCCGTTTGAGTGGGAATATGCAAGCGCGCAGCCGGGATCGTAACAATCCCTTGCGGCAAGCTGTCGTGGACTTTGTACTGTGTTTCATCCGTCAACCCAGCCGCTTGACGAGTACAGTCGTTCTTCGAACCGATTCGCTCGCTCTAAACATTTTTTGCTTTGCCGGCTCGCTACCCTACTGCTCCCATACCATGCGCAGCATCTCCGGCATCGCGTGCAGCTGATCGATATGATCAGGCGCCGAGTTTCCGGCGAACCCCAGCAAGACGAATGCTCCAGCGCGCGCCTCGTTGAGTTGCTGCATGCCTCGCGGTCCCCAGCGTAGTACCGGCGTCCGATGCAAACCCAGCGCAGCAATGAGCCAGTCGGCCGTCTCCGTCGTGCTCGCGAATGTCCCGGGAAAAATCTCCGAGTGGGTGACGACGAAGCGTTTCTCGCCGCGAACCGCCGCGCGCGCAAAGCGCTCGAATGCGACAAGGTTGGTGGTATCAAGCGTCCCTCCCGAGGCCAGCGGCGTGCGTTCGGGGATGTAGGAGGTGTGCATTCCGTCCAGAAGCAGAATCGCGTCCACTCGCGCGAAGTGACGAGGATCGCGCAGAATTGCGCGCACTGCACCGTGCCCCGCCGAGTATCCGACGAGTGTGACGTGCACGAGCCGCATTGTGTGACCGGATGCGACGGAGGCGCCGCGCACGACGTTGGCAAGCAGGGAATCGAACGCAGCCGGATCGCTGAATGCCCGGTCGTAGATTCCCGAGCCCGCACCGAGATTCACCACGGCTGTCATCGCTGGTCGAGGAAGCGCTGCTGCTGCCTGTTCCGGAAGCCACGCGGCGCCCAGGAAGTGAATGACAACGTCCGCGCTGTCGCTCCCTAGTACCGCGCTCGGCACGAAGAGTTCGACGGGTTTGTCCGACGGGCCGATGAATGTTCGTGTGACGCCGGCGAGCGCGGTCTTCACCAGCCGCTCGTGAGCGCGTGCATGCTCCACCATGGGTGATGGATTCTGTGCGGCCGGCGGCGGTGCAGACGTAATCGGCGCCGGCTGTGCCGTGGGTACGCGTGAACAGGCGCACGCCACAACGATCATTGTGAAAACAGAACACATCGCGGCGAGTCGCGCCATCATCCTCGCCGGGCTTTTTCGATGGTGGCGATGTCGATCTTCTTCATTCCCATCATGGCCTGGAAAGCGCGGCGCGCCTCGTCACCCCCCAAGTCCATGGCATCGGTGAGTGCGCGCGGCGTGATCTGCCAGTTGAGGCCCCAGCGATCCCTGCACCAGCCGCACTGGCTTTCCTCGCCGCCATTGCCGACGATGGCGTTCCAGTAACGGTCGGTTTCTTCCTGGGAGTCGGTCGCGATCTGAAAGGAAAACGCTTCGGACTGCCTGAACGCAGGACCGCCGTTGATGGCAATACATGGAATTCCGACGACGGTGAATTCCACCGTGAGCTCATCGCCCTTTTTGCCGCCGGGAAAATCGCTGGGAGCGTTGTGCACGGCGGTGACTTTGCTGTCGGGGAAGGTGGCTTCGTAGAACCGGGCCGCTTCCAGCGCGTCCTTGTCGTACCAGAGACAGATCGTGTTTTTCGGTTTCATCTTGCTGTACTCCTTGTTGTACGGTTCACGCGACGAGCAATGACGTTCCTCGTCCACTGTCAGGAATTGGACCGCGACGGCGCTGAAAAATCACCGACGACTCGGCAATCTCCAGACACTGACTCAGTGGAACAGCCCGTGCCGCCTGAAAGGAATATTACGGCGGATCAGCCACGCATGGTAAGCACTTGGAACGTCGGTCTGCCATCGTGGCAACAGCAGAAGGATGGCGACGATGTCGACGAATGATATCAGGTAGGCGACGAAGAGAATCGGGATGGCGTACCGTGCTTCACCAAAGCCGAGTATCGCGGTGAATGCACCGAGGAGAACGAGCCCCCAGGCCTTGGCGAGGTAGGAGTGAGTGCTTGGCTCGCGGCCGAATTTCGTGAAGCTGAGCGCGTAGGTGGCGGCCTCGAGGATGAGCACGAGACCTATGTAAATCGCATTTCGGATGACCAGCTTCGGGTTCACGAGCCACACGGAACCGAGAATACAGAGCCAGAACACGAGATCCGCCTGGCTGTCAAATCGTCGTAGACCAGGCGTCGCGACCCCGAGGCGCCGCGCCAGGATGCCATCGAAAATGTCCGATGCAACCGCGAAATAGAGGCCGGCCACCAGCCACGGGGCAGAGGCGCGTGCCTGATAACAGTACCAGAGCATGACTGGTCCTAGCACGAGCCGGATCGCCGTCAATCCCAGTGGCCACGACATGCGTTGTCGCACGCTCCGAGTCAGGGTTCCGTGCGTGCAGGAGTGGAATGACGTTCGCTATAAGGCAAGTTCACCAACGCGGTTTCGTGAAACACCAAATGGTCGCTCCGGTTGACCGTTTCCGAACCAGACGAAGACCTACGAATACAAAGGGGCTCGCCACCGACAGGATCATCCGAAATCACAACTCCTGACCGAACATGAGTCTATGACCGTCTACGGTGCGGATGCCGAATTCGCGCATGCGCCACGGTTTGGTGGCCAGCGATTGCGTGAACTGTACGCCGGACTTCTGATATTCGCCATACAGCGCGTCGATGTCATCGACCGTGACGTATCCGTAATAGGAATGGTCGCCAAGATCTTCCGCCGGTATGGCGCCAGTGCATTCGCCGAGCATTACTCGAAAGCTTCCGCGAGAGAGAAAAGACCAGCCGGGCGGCTGGAAATCGATCGCGAGTCCAAGTGCCGAAGTGTAATAATCTGTTGACTTCCTTAGATCGAGCACCGCAAGTACGAACCTGACTTTCGTCATCTCCGACATCTACATCTCCGAACTGAAGGAAATTGATTTGCTTACGCAAAATCGGGGTCACGCAAAATCGGGGTCAGGTCTTGCGC
>JALYYT010000328.1 GCA_030946285.1 Gemmatimonadota bacterium | reverse complement strand
CAGTGACCTCGAGGCTCGCGGCCGGCGCGAGATCGCCACTGCACTCAACGGCATGCTCGCCGACACGTTCGCCCTTTACCTCAAGACCAAGAATTTCCACTGGCACATGAGCGGACCACACTTCCGCGATTATCACCTCCTGCTCGACGAGCAGGCTGATCAGATCTTCGCGATGGGCGACCCGCTCGCCGAGCGCGTCCGCAAGCTCGGTGAAGTGACCCTCAAGTCGATCGGAGACATTTCGCGCACACAGCGTATCAAGGACAACGACGAGACGTTCGTCGACCCTACCGACATGCTCAACGAGCTGCGAGACGATAATGCAGCGCTTGCCAAATCTTTCCGCCAGGCTCATTCCGTATGCGACAAGCATGACGACGTCGCAAGCGCGAGTCTGCTGGAAGTCTGGATCGACGAGACCGAAAGACGTGTATGGTTCCTCGCCGAGTCGGCGCGGACCGGCGACTCCGGCGGTCACTAGATCTGGAGTGGATACCGGAAGGGCGGAAGATGATCTTCCGCCCTTTTTTCGTCAGCGGAGTTTCGTGGCCGCGCCGAGCGCCTTGAGCACGCCGTCCTTGTCGAAGTCCTTTCCGTACACCGGCGTGTCGGGCTGCTGCCGCCACGACTCGGACAGCATTCCCGCGTCAACGCCGTCAAAACCCATCTGTTCGATGAGACCGATCACGACAGCCTTAGCGGCGTCGCTGTCGCCTGCAACCGGAAGCGCTATCCGTCCCGGCGTTCCCGCTGGCTTCCCGGAATCCATCAGCTGTTGCGCCTGGATGTTGTTGAACGCCTTGATCACCGGACGCCCAATCTCGTCCTGGACCCAGACGCTCTCCGGCGTTCCCTCTTCCAGAGCCGCGATGCTGCCGTCGCGCTGCGGATAGTAGTTCCCCGTGTCGACGATCACCGTCGATGCAGGCGTCTTCGCGAACAGATCCCGGGGTAGGTCCGGGATATTCTTTTCCGGAATCGTGATTACCACGACATCCTTGTTCGCGGCAGCCTCTTCTACCATGACCGCTTTCGCTCCGGTTTCCGATGCGAGTGCAGCGAGCGTGTCAGGACCACGCGAGTTGGCTACCGATACATCGTGCCCCAGCTTCGCCAGCCGTCGGGTGAGCGTTCCACCAATGTGGCCCGCACCGATTATTCCGATCTTCATCACGCAACCTCTCCAGGGCGCAGTGATCTGCGCCGTGCCGTTTCAAATCCGCGAAGTTTCGTTCCAACTGCGTTTGAGCTGCGCAAGAACGATGCACGAACCGTACGCTGTCAGCCTTTGCTCGTTCCCGGGCGCTCGAGCCGATGCGCCTGTATCACGAGCGAGATTCCAAACCAGACCGAAAGCAGCGCGAACGGCACAGCCAGCACGCGAGGCCACAGCGTTGCGACGAGCGCGAGCGCAATGAGAATCGCGCCGCCCACCCCAATCGCCCGCGCATCCGACGAACCCAGTACGCGATGGTCGGTCACCGCGGCAGTCACGGTGTTGCCAAGCCGAAGGGCGCCGGCCACACCACTGCTTGCGCCTCCTTCACCGCGCTTCCTGGGCTGCCGACGCCGCTCCTCCGCGGCGCTTCTCCGGGCAACGGACCGTTCCCGCCGATTCGGATAGAGTACCACTTCGCGAGAATTTGACAGATCACGTTCGTACTGCAGCGCCAGCTCCTCGGCGAAAGTCGCGTCCTCGATCACCGCATCCAGCTCGTAGTTGCCGAGCCAGCTAGCGATGTTGAGATTGCTCGATCCCACCCGTGCAAGACGACGGTCGGCAACCGCTGTCTTCGCGTGAAGCATGGGACCGTTCCACTCGAACACACGCACGCCAGCCTCGAGCAGCGGCCGGTAGCCAGCGCGCGACAACATTCTGAGCACCGGCAGATCGGATCCGCCAGGAACGAGGAGACGTACGTCCACTCCATCACGTGCTGCCGCGCGAAGCGCCTGCACATGCGACGACATACCGGCGTAGTAAGCGTCCGTGAGCCAGAGCGTCTCGCTGGCAGCGCCGGCGAGCACTTCGTCCAGCCGCAGCAGCTTGCCGCTCCATGGCTCACTCGCGACGATGCGAACTGATACATCGCCTTCCCCGTGAGGTGGAAACGTTGCGCTCTGAGCGTTAGCCGGCATGGGCGTACCCGTCACTCCCCACACCCGCGCGAACGCCTTTTCCACGTCCGCGACCGCCGGCCCACGGATTTCGACTCCGGTGTCACGCCAGGGAGCGATGTTGCGCGACGGATCACCGACCCATGCGTCACCCACGCAAAGGCCCGTGACGAACGCGACCTGGCCATCGACCACTATGCTCTTGCGGTGATCACGGTGCACCCAGCCAAGCGGACTCGCAATGGAGAATCGGTTGAAGCAGCGCACCTCCACGCCGGCAGCGCGCATCAGTGTCCAGAGGCGCGACCGTGTCTTCCCGAGTGCGCCAAGCCAGTCGTAGATCACTCGCACCTTGACGCCCGCGCGTGACCTCTCGATGAGCGCATCGGCGAAGAACCGCCCTGCCGCGTCGTCGCGCATGATGTACGCTTCGAACAGAACGTAGTGGCGAGCCGCCAAGATCGCTTCCAGCCACGCCGGATAGTTCTCGGCCGCGTCCCGCAGCAGGCGGACGCTGTTGCCCTCGATGCGCTCCGCACCTACAGCTCGCGAAACCGCCCGATCGATGACCGACAGGCCTTCATCGAAACCGACCACCGAGCGGCGATCGAATCCCGGGGCTACCACCGATGCGTCGCGAGCCAGTGTCAGACGGCGTCTCCTGTTATTGAAACCACGCGCTGATCATCGCGTCGTCGTTCGTTGCGCGCACGATCCCCTGGACGCGCTCAGCCGCCGCGAAAATCCTTCGCAGACCGATCCAGAATGTCACGGTCCCAGCCACCCAGATCCGCCGCCGCGTCATACGTACTCTGAAGGAACGACAACAGAGTATCGTCCGGCGACTCGGCCGTTCTCACAGCGTCATACGGAAGGAGGAACTCGCGAATTCCCTGGTCGTAATATGCCGCTTCGGGCAGCACTCTGGCGGTTGAGTATCCAGCGGGTTCAGGATACGCGTACGAATAGAACGCAGCCTGCTGTCCGCTGCCGCCAGGCCAGAACCCGCAACTGCTGCATTCTCGCGAATATGCTTCGCGCATGACGTAGTCCGGCGTGTTCGGCGCACCTCCAGGATGCATCGGCGCGGATCTGACCGAAAAACGCGTGGCGGCGAGATCGAAACTTCCCCAGAAGAAGTGCACGGGACTCGCCTTGCCTTCGAAACGACCGCGGAACAGTTGCAGAACCCTGTTCACCTGCAGGAGTGCCTGCCACCACCGTGTCACCGCTTCCCTGTCGTACGACGCGTGCGTCATGTCCTTCGCGAACGGAACTGCCGGATCCACCTCGACCGGCCGAGCCATGATCGGAACCTCGACGTCGAGCGAACGCAGCACGCGCAGGTAATCCCGGTAGAAGGCACTCACCGGTTGCTCGACCAGCGGGATCTCGCGAGAGCCGCCGTCGCTGGTCCTCGCGATCACGGCGTGCGAGATGAAGTCGAAATCCACGGAGACGAAGCGGTCCCGGTACGGCATCGCCGAGGTCGTGAGTCCACGCTCCGTCACGTAGAACGCAACGTTCCACCAGTGATTCTGCATTGGTGAAAGCGCGAGTCGAAGCTTTCCCACGATCTGCGTGAGCATGTGAAGCGTCGCACACGTGTCCGCCCACTTGTCTATCTCGAGTTCCGGCCACACATCGGGAGCTGTAATGATGGGGCCTGCGCTAGATGTCATGTCGGGTGCGTCAGACAGGCTTCGGCGCGGGCTCGAACATTACATCGTCCGCATAGCACCAGCCCCAGTCTTCGCCGGGCTCGAATGATCGGACGATCGGATGCGTCGTTCGATGAAAATGCTTCGTCGCGTGCCTGTTCGGCGAGCTGTCGCAGCAGCCCACGTGCCCGCATTCCAGGCACAGTCTCAGGTGCACCCATTGGCTGCCACTCCTGAGACACTCCTCGCAACCTGCGGGCGTTCGGGGTGACACGTCCCGGACGTGATCGAGGTGCGTACAGCGCTGCTCCTGCATTCCGGCCTCACGGTTCGCGGATGTATGTTCCAATATGTACACCGCAATCCCCCGGAGTGCGTCGGCTGCTCGGCGACCGTCGCCCCGCTCGCCGGCAACCCTCCGGACGCGGTGACTGACCAAGCAATCGACACGCCGCGTCTCCGCGGCGCCAAATCAGGAAAAACGCAATGATTTTCGACATACTCGCTGGTGCCGTTCTGGTCGGCGCAGGCGGCTGGGCGTGGAACAAGCTCGTCCGCCACTGGGCCCGAACGGGGAAGCGTTTCTAGCTTGGGAATTGCCGCATTCCTCCAACAGTTGAAGGGGCACCGCAACAGCTGGCAGCAGACAAAGTGTCCATAAAGTGCTACAATTAGCCTGTTATTAAACGATTTGTTACAATTTATTTCGAGAAACTGGCTGGCATCCGACTTGACTTGAATTACGCGTGAGCGCGAATCGCCTTCGAGCTCGATGAACCAGCGGGACGTGCCGGCCAACCCAATTTTTCCAGGAGTTTTGCATGAGAACATTCGTACGGGCAGGCGTGCTGATCCTCGTGGCCTTCTGGGGCGCCGCGGCCTCCGCTCAGACCGTCTCGATGAAGTTCGTCAATGGGGGCACTCATGACGACGGCCACTATTACGTCGGTAACTACAACGGGCTCGAGAACAACGTCCCCGTCACGCTGAATTGCGTTGACTTCTTCCACGAGGTCTCGAATGGCCAGGTCTGGACCGCCAACGTCACGAACCTCGGCAGCGGCAGCCTCGGCAACACCCGCTTCGGCAACACCGGCCTTACGAACTACGAGGAACAGGCATACCTGACCACGTTCTACGCATCTGCCGGCAGCAACAACGCCATTGTCGTTGCGATTCAGCACGCGATCTGGAGCTTCTACCTCAACGCTACCCCCAGCTCATTCCCCACGTACATCCAGACTGATCTTGCGAACCACAGCAGCATGACGGACGCGGGTTACTGGGTGCAGCTGGCGACCGCCAATTACGGCCACCAGACTGCTGGTTTTTACAACCAGTTCACGATTCTCACCGATGTCGCGAATCCCGGAACCCAGGAGTTCATCACGACGACTCCCGAGCCGAGTTCAATTGCGCTCCTCGGAACTGGCCTGTTCGGTCTCGTGCCGATGGTTCGGAGACGCAGACGGTAAATTACGGGAGAGCGAAAAAGGCCAGCACTCCATGTGCTGGCCTTTTTTGCGTTCGGGACCGCGACTCCTGACAAGTGCCCGGGCGATGTTCGGCCGAGAAGTCGGGACGTCCCGTGGAGGTCTGGACGCGTCCCGTGGACGTTCTGTGAGTGCGAGTGAGGCCGTCAGGATCCCTAACGCCGAGTCATTCGGCTCGTCCGTATCATGCGGCCCGAAACCGCCCCCACCGGAGAGCCGAATATGAAATCGGCTTACTATGTGCCAGCACTCATGGCTCGCAAGGGCCGCGACTCTGCTGCCGGTGTGCTCACTACTGGCGCCCAGCCCCGATTCAACGATTGACGTCGGTTCCCAGTGTCGCCGGCGCCGTTATGCAGCCGGGTGCATCCGTCCTGGAGCTGTATCAAACACCAAGGAAGGCTGCACGGCGATCGGTCCTCGCCCTGGAAGGGAACGTGCCCGCGAGCCTGGGTGGCCCGATGAGCCACTCGTAAAGCTGATGGGCTCCGCAATGCGTCGCCCGCCCGTCGGACCCGCTATCGGGGCTTACGCCGCTGGGGCGCGGTCAGGCGAGGCGCAGAGCAGCGCAGCAATTGTTTCGCTAGCAGGCGCGTTGCCGTCGCCCGTGCAAGCTATTGGCGCTGACGTTTACGGACCGACACAACAAAAAAGGTGGGCGTCCGAAGACGCCCACCTTTTTTCAGAACGCCGAAGCGTTTACGACGTTTACGACTGCTTCTTGCGGCGAATCATCGGAACGAGGCCAACAAGGCCCGTCCCAAGAAGAGCCATCGAAGACGGCTCAGGCGTTACGATAGCCGTACCGTTGATGCTGGTTGGATAGCTCACTCCAATCGCGATCGGAGCGGCCGGCGTAATGGAATACGTCACCGGGCCAACCGTGAACGGGCTGTAGCTGGTCGGGGTCCAGACGAGCGTACTACCTGATCCACCCGCCGCCAACGTCAGAGTCCCTGAGATCGAACCGGTCGGCCCAGTCGTGCCGCCGGTCGGTGACGTCTGGTTGATGAACAGAGTGAAAGTCGACCCCGACGGGGGCGTGTACGTTCCAGAGCCGGCCACCGTGAACTGACCGAACACCAGATTGCTCCCCGACAGGTAAGGCGTCGGGCCCAAGGGCTGTCCCGTGTAGGTGAGGACAGCGCCAGTGCCGCACGTGACGGTGACGCCGGGCCCCGAGGTGCAATCGGCGGAACTACTGGCGAACTGGCCGGTCGTGTAATAATTGAACGTCTGTGCCTGTGTCACGGCTGGCACCGCGATGGCCGCTGCAGCGCAGGCGACCGCGGTTAACCGT
>JALYYT010000326.1 GCA_030946285.1 Gemmatimonadota bacterium | reverse complement strand
CCTTCCTTGAACGAGAGCAGATACTTGAGGCGTGCCAGCTCGTGCGGAGCAAGACCAAGATCGTCGAGCGACTTGGACGAATCCGGATTCAGGATACGTATGACAGCCTTCTCGGCTTCGCGGGTCGGCACTGTGGAGACGCGCATGTCGAACGTCTTTCCTGTGACCGCGATGCGCGCGCGCCCATCCTGCGGGCGGAGCCTGTCGGCGATGTCCAACTTGGCGATCACCTTGATACGCGACACTACGCGAGTGAGCGCTACGAGCGGCATCTGCATGTACTGCCGCATTACACCGTCCACGCGGAAACGCACCACGCCCTGGTGGCGTCCCGGCTCGAGATGGATGTCGCTCGCGCCGGCAGAGATGGCGGCGTGAAGAACCATGTTCGTCAGCTGAATCACCGGCGCGGCTTCCGCCTCGCTGGCGGCGATCGGTCCCGCCGACTCCGCCTCGACGACTTTTACCTCGCCGAGCGACACGTCCAGCGACTTGAGGATCCCCTCCATCGCGCGCTCTGGGGAGTACTGACCGTTTATTCCATCGGCGATCGCCTGAAAACTCGCGATCTGCAGGACGACGCGACGTCCCGACGTGAACTGGATCGCCTGTTCCGCGTTGTAATCCGTGGGATCACTGATGGCGACGACAATTTCGTTCTGTGTCTCTCGCATCGGGACGATGTGATGCTTTCGCGCGATCTTTTCGGGTACGAGCTTCACCGCCCTCGTCTCGATCGTTTCAAGACTGGCTGGCTGAAGCCGGAACAGCGTTGCCACCGCGCCGGCGAGCTCGGTCTCGGAGACGTTGTACGCCTGCGCGACCCGACGCCATCCTTCTTCAGCGGTGGTGGATGCAGTGATGGCAGGCTTGGCAGTTGCCTGCCAGCCCGCCTTGTCAGCAGCGTTTATCAACCAGTTCATTGCGGGCCGTTCATGCGGCGAACTTCGAGTTGCGGACTTGGCATTCCAAAGTAAGGATCGGCAGCGTACCACGAATCCGCACCGTCAATCTGTCTGAATTTCTAGGTGCCGATAGCTCCCGTCCAGTGTTTAACCTGTTCGGGCGTCATTGATCCAAGGGGCGCGATCCTGCCGTCCGTATACCCCCACTGGAGAGTATCGGGCAGATACTGTTCCCTCGAGACGAGCGGGCCGCGGCACACGCGCCCGACTTCCATGTCCGTCTCGAGTTCTGAATTCAGACGCTCCAGCAGCAGCCTCATAACGCGAATTGGAATTCTTGCCCTCTCGGCAGGATAAATAAAGCCAAAAAATACTAAACAGTTGAGTAGAATCCTCCAGCGGTCGCCGAAACGGATAAGCAGGCGACGCCGGAAGGCACGACGGTCGCGGGCGCACCAATGTACAACGTGGCGATGCCACTGCTGTTGAAGTTGAATCCGGATTCGGCGCCCGTTCGCTTCATCGAGGTCGAAGCGGGGCTGGACGATGCAGCGCAGCGCAATTACATCGGACCGGATCGTCGCGCAGCAACGACACCGCATCGGTCTACCGGCAGTGCGTAACCGCGCGCCGGGGCGCGCGAATCATTTTGTCCAGATGACGATGCTCCCGCAGTACCCCTTGAGCTGGGAGGGCATGAATGCGCTGGGAACGTTCATCGAGTTTGCGTACACCTCCACAGCCTTGATGTCGCTTCCAGCAACCCAGTCGTCACCTTCGGGAGCGGCGTTGCCGTCCAGATAGAGTTTGAGCGGACACTGTCCTACTGAAGAGAGGTATTTGACCGCCCTGGAGTGTGGACGCCCGACCATCACGACGCCCGGAACGGTGAACATGAGATCGCTGATGTAATTCGGCCGGCGTCGCTCGATTTCCTCAGGACCAATGAAGTAGCCCCTGTGCTGCGCCTGGCGCTCCAGAAATCCGGTCCAGAGAAATCGCTCGGATCGCGGGTCGGGGTTCGCTTCCGACGTCCGCTCGACCGACACGATGGCGAGATTCTGCGGAATGGACGTCATGTTGACGACTACCGGTTTCGTTACGCCAGCTCGCAGCGCGAGCTCGAACTCGACGGGCGTGAAGCCGAGCCTGCGAATGGTGAATTTTGTAGGCCCGGGCCGCAATCCCACGATCTCGAATGCGCCGGCGTCATCGGAGCGCAGCGACTGGCTTGGCTCGCCCCACGCGATCGTGGCGTACGAGATCGGCGCATCCGCGGAATCCCGTACACTGCCGCGGACCGTGGCCATGCGGGATTGACCGGCAATTGCGACCGGAGGCGGCGATACACTCCCCTGTGCGCGGACCGCAGTCGCCATATACGTGGCGCCGTTGCCTACGACGGCCAGCACTGAAAGGGCCCGCGACGCGCGTGCCAATGTCGCGACCTGCCAACGAAATCCGATTCGCGCGTGATTTGTCATACCGATCGCCCCCAGGAGGTTCGGCCGGATCGGGCGCATGCCAACGTGACGATAGCGTCGTCCGCAGGCGTCCGCCAGAGCGCTTGCAATTGCGTGCCAGCGGTCCGATGCGCAAACGTAGGAAATGCTGGATACGCACGTGCGTATCCGAGCAGCAATACGCTATCGGAGCAGGGAGTAGACGGCGATGACCGCAGAGTTGTACACCCTCGCATAGTCAGCCGGGAGGCGCTCGACGCTTTCCATGATCTCGCGCTTGAGGTCGCGCACCATGACCCTGGTTCCGGAGATATCCTCGCGTTCCCCCGAGGCAACCTGATTCAGGCCGTGCAGGGCGTTCCAGAGGTGCCGGACCAGCTCGTTGACTTCCTCGACGATTTCCGAAACCGGGGACGTGCCCGGATCCGGAAGCTGGGGCAGGTCCGCATCGAGACCACCAGTATCCTTCATAGAAACAGACGTTACTGTATCTGGCCTGTGCAGGCAAGGATGGGCTGACGCAACATGACAATGAGCGGGGTGGGAATCGAACCCACGACCTGAAGCTTAAAAGGCTCCTGCTCTAACCAACTGAGCTACCCGCCCCGGAACAGTTCAGGCCTGCGGAATCTAAGCGAATCGGGGCTGTGAGAGAAATCAGGGGGCCGTGTGGGTGCCGGCGAAGATTGCTTTCGGGATTATGACGTGGACGCCCACGTTCCCGTCCACCAGTTGCGTAATGTCCACATCGCAGGCAACGCTCGTCAGCATGTAGGCGTCGTCCCGCGTCATTCCACGCCGAACAAGGAATTCGATCGCCTGACGGACCGCCGTTTTCGTGGCGACGACGAGATCCTTGTCGGTCCCCATGGTGATCCAGTGTGTCGGTGTCTCCGCCATCGGCCAGACGAGGTGCATGTCCTTTCTCACGATAACCTGAAGCGTTCCGACCAGCGACGTTTCCATGGCCGTGATATCCACTTCGCCGTTGCCCTGCCCCGCGTGACCGTCGCCGATCTCGAGTAGCGCTCCGGGTGTGTGCACCGGAATGAAGAGTGTTGTTCCGGCAACGAGTTCCTTGTTGTCCAGATTCCCAGCGTGAGTTCCCGGAGGCGCGCTGTTCAGACGTCCGGCTGACGCGGGCGGGGCGACTCCGATGCTCCCGAAGAAAGGATGCAGCGGGATGTCTATTCCATCTGCGAAATGGCCGAGCATGGTCCGCCTGTCCAGCGGAATGATGCGCATCTTCGAATAGCCGAAATCCTCCGGAAGAAAGCCACTCTTGCCACCGAACGCGTTGTATGCGTACGGAATCGCAAGATCGATCTTCCTGATCCTGACTTCGAGAACATCGCCGGAGTCGGCGCCGTTCACGTATATCGGCCCTGTGAGGATATGTCCGCCAGGACCCTTGTTGGTGACGGAGTCATATATGGCGCGCAGGGACATTTCCACCGCCGCGGGAGCGACTCCGGCGCCCTCCAGTCGAGTGGGGCTCGATGTGAGCAGCGTGCCGACGACGACCACGTCGCCTGAATTGATTCGCAGGACGGGTTTCGCCGCTGCGTCGTAGTAGCCCCAGGCCACGGTGCGCGGAGAAGGCATGAGTGTATCGGTCACCTGCCGCGCCTGCGCGGCCGCTGTGCCGGCCGCTACTGCCAACGCGCAACATGCCGCGGAAATCGTTCCATGCAGTTTCATTCGGGTCTCGCTGTGCGTGGGGGAGCGGGCGCGGAGGATGTTCCAGTGACTCGCGATTTCACGTTTGCGGCGATCTCACGCAGCTTGGCGGGCAGTTCGTCGAAATACGTGTAGAACACCGGCGTAACATACAGCGTAACAAGCTGCGAGAAGGCGAGTCCGCCGACCACCGCGACACCGAGCGGTCTGCGCGACGACGCGCCCGCACCGGTTCCCAGCGCGATCGGAAGCGTTGCCATGAGCGCGGCCATCGACGTCATCATGATGGGCCTGAAGCGTACCGCTGCCGCTTCGACGATCGCAGCGGCCGGGGCCTTCCCTTCCTTGCGTTCGGCGTCAATCGCGAAGTCGATCATCATGATTGCGTTCTTCTTCACTATACCGACGAGCAGGATGAGTCCAACAAATCCATACACGTCCAGTTCCATATGGAACACCCACAACGACAGCAACGCGCCGAAAGCCGCGAAGGGGAGACCGGTCAGAATCGTCAGCGGATGGACGAAGCTCTCGTACAGGATTCCCAGCAACATGTATATGACGAAGATCGCAAGAATCAGCAGTGCGACGAGACCCTGCTGACTCTGCTGGAACGCCTGTGCAGTGCCGGAGAAGCTCGTGGTTATGCCTGACGGGAGCGTAGTCGCGGCCGCGGCGGTGATCGCGCTGGTCGCGTCGCCCAGCGCGGAACCCGGACGAGTATTGAAGGAGACGGTGACAGCCGGGAGCTGACCCGAGTGGTTGATCGCCAGCGGCCCGACGCTCTGCGTGAGCGTCGCGACGGCGCTGAGCGGCACGAGCGTTCCCGACGACGACTTTATGTACAGCATCTGCAGCGAGGGGATGTCCTGCTGGAACCGCGGGAGCAGCTCCATGATGACGAAATATTCGTTGTTCGGCGTATAGATCGTGGAGACCTGACGCGATCCGTACGCATCGTACAGCGCCGTTTCGATCTGTGCCGGTGTCACGCCGAGCGAGGCTGCGCGCTCCCGGTCTATGTTGATGTTGACGTGCGGATTCGCGATCTGCAGGTCGCTCGTCACGTCCTGCAGCTGCGGAAGCGAGCGCATGCGCGTCTGCATCTTCTGCGCTGCGGCGTCGAGCGCGACAATATCCGGACTTTGCATCGTGTACTGATACAGGCTCTTCGCGTTACGAGCTCCGATCTGGATTGCCGGGGGCACCTGCATGAACACGTTCATCCCGGGCACGCCGGCGAGCTTGGGTCGCAGCTCATTGACGATGTCATCGGCGCTCAAGCGCTTGCCGAACGGCTTCAACCCCAGGAGGATACGCCCCTGATTACCGCTTCCCTGATTTCCGACGGCTGACATGAAGCCGGAGATGTTCGTGTCACGCGCAACGATCGCGGCGATCTGCTGCTGGTGCGTCACCATGTCCGCGAAGGACGTGCCCTGTGCTGCTTCGGTCGTTCCGGAGATCTGGCCAGTGTCCTGAGTCGGAATGAATCCGGTCGGCACGACCTTGAACAGGATGCCGGTCGCGATCAGCACGATGAGCGAGAACATTAGTGTTCCGAACCTGTGGAGCATGACCCAGTCGAGACTACGGGTATAGGATCCCGCTACGCGCTCGTAAACGCGCTCGGATGCGTTGAACCACTTTCCGTGCTGATGCGACGGTGGCTTTAGAAACCGGCTCGACAGCATCGGAGTGAGTGTCAGCGACACGAAACCGGAGACCAGGATGGCAGCTCCGATGGTCACAGCGAATTCGTGGAACAGCCTCCCGACCACACCGCCCATGAACAACAGCGGGATGAACACCGCTGTGAGGGACAGGGTCATGGACACGATCGTGAATCCGATCTCCGCCGACCCGTCCAATGCTGCCTGCATCGGGGGTTTCCCCATCTCCATATGCCGGACGATGTTCTCGAGCATCACTATCGCGTCGTCCACCACGAAGCCAACCGCGAGCGTGAGTGCCATGAGTGACAAATTGTCGAGCGAATACCCCAGCACGTACATCACCGCGAACGTGCCAACGAGCGACATGGGTAGTGCCAGACTTGGAATGACGGTCGCCGAGATATTCCTCAGGAACAGGAAGATCACCATGATCACCAGAAACAGCGTCAGGATGAGCGTGGACTTCACGTCGTCGACGGAGGCCTCGATTGATGCCGACCTGTCGTAGAGAATGTGGATCTGCACGCTTGCCGGAATCTGTGATCTCAGCGAAACCAGCATGTCCTTGACGCCCTGAGCGACTGCGACAGTGTTCGTTCCCGGCTGCCGCTGCACCGCCAGCACCACGGAACGAGAGCCGTCGTACCAGCTGGCCGTCTTGTTGTTCTCCACGTCGTCCAGAACCGTACCGAGCTCGTCGAGGTGGACCGGCGCACCGTTCCTGTATGCGACTACGATCTTCCTGAACTGGGCCGCGTTCTGCAGCTGGCCATTCGTCTCTACCGTGTACGCGCGCGTCGGCCCCCAGAGGGTGCCGGTGGGCATGTTGACGTTCTGCGCATTGATTGCGGTCGCGACCTCGTCTATTCCGATGCCACGGTTCGCGAGCGACGTAGGATCGAGCTGCACCCGAACCGCGTACTTCTGCGCGCCATATACTGACACCTGTGCAATGCCCGGAATCGTCGATATGCGCTGCGCCATCACCGTCTCGCCGTACTCGTCGAGCTGTGAAAGTGGCAGCGTGTTCGAGGTCAAGGCGAGGTAGAGAATCGGCGAGTCGGCCGGATTCACCTTCCTGTACGATGGCGGAAGAATCCCCTGAGGCAGACTGCGCAGAGTCTGCGAGATCGCCGCCTGCACATCCTGCGCAGCAGCGTCGATGTCGCGATCGAGGCTGAACTGGATCGTGATGGACGTCGAGCCAAGCGTGCTGCTCGATGTCATGTTGTCGATGCCGGCGATCGTCGAGAACTGCTTTTCCAGCGGAGTCGCCACAGCGGAAGCCATGGTCTCCGGGCTGCCGCCTGGAAGACTGGCGTTCACGGTAATCGTCGGGAAATCGACGGACGGCAGATCGCTTACCGGCAGTCGCTGGTACGATGACACACCAAAGAACAGAATCGCGATCATGACCAGAGTGGTCATGATCGGACGTCGAATGAATAGCGCGGTCATTGTGTCATTCCCGGATTTCCTCCACCGCCGGAGTCATGTCCGCCATTGGCGGAAGAATCGCTCATCACCGGCTTCCTGCCGGCGGTGCTCGCAGGTTTGATGACCACCTTGGAGCCTGTGACCAGGCGCGATTGGCCGTCGGTGATCACGCGATCGCCGTCGGCAAGGCCGCTGGCGATTACGGCCATGGAGTCAACGGTTCGCGCCACCTTTACCAGCTGCTGCTTCGTGTTACCCGCCAGGTCGACGGTGAATACGTACGTGCCCTGCTGACCATTGAGCACAGCCTGCGAGGGCACGGTGAGTGCGTTCGGATCGACGTAGAGACGCAACGCAACCGTCACGAACTGTCCCGGCCAGAGCGTCGCCGACGGATTGGCGAAGCGCGCCTTCAGCAGGACAGTGCCGGTGGATGAGTCAACATTGTTGTCCACGAATGCGAGCGTTCCCGAGACCGCCGATGCGGCGCTTTCGGAAAGCGACGCCTGCACCGCGAGGGGCTTTCCCGCACCGAAGTAGCGCTGGATATCCGGCAGCTCGCTTTGCGGAATGGAGAAGCGAACAAGGATTGGCTGGATCTGGTTGATTACGACCATCGGTGTTGACGCGTTCGCCTTCACGAGATTGCCCTGGCGAACCAGAAGTCCGCCAGTCCGTCCCGATATCGGCGCGCGTATCGTCGAGTTGGATACGTCGAGCTGTGCGTGTTCGACCGATGCGCGATCGGTCTCCACAGTCGCAAGCGAAGACGCGGCGGTAGCTGCGGCCTGATCTGCCTGCGAATGTGTCACGTAGTCCTTCTCCACGAGCGAAGCGTACCGGGCCGCGTCACGCCGCGCGTTCGCAGCCTGTGCCTGGTCGCGCGCAAGCTGGCCCTTCGCCTGATCCAGTACCGCGATGTACGGACGCGGATCAATCTGGAACAGTACCTGTCCCGCTGTCACGGTCTGGCCTTCGGTGAATGTGACTCGCGTCAGTATGCCACCAACCTGCGCCTCCACCGCGGCCGTCTGCATGGGCTCCACGACTCCATTCGTGCTGATGGTGTAAGGCACGGCGCTGCGGCGCGCGGTGGCGACCACTACCGGAACGCGCGGCGATTTCGGAGGGGGCGCCTTGGAGCACGCGGCCGCGGCAATGCTCACTGCCGTTGCCGCGGTCGCGGCAAGCAATGACGAAAATCTATGACTCATGGATTTGAGCTTGTATGCGATGGTGAATTCATGATCGTTCGTGTCCCCGCATCGGGTACAAATGGAAATGGAGTCTCACCGCGCGTTCCCAGTACTCCTGAATCGTGCGCGAGCTGTGCGAGCGCGGTGTACCACTGCCAGCGGGACTGCACCTGTTGGGCGCGCGCGTTTGCGAGCGCCGACTGCGCCGTGAGCAGGTCGATAATGCTTCCCACCCCTTCGCGGTACCTTCCAGCGGCGACCTGCTCGGATTGCAGCGCGCTTGCGAGAAGGTTGTCAGCGGTGGACACGCGCTGGCCGGCGGTCTGCAGTGCGTAGTACGAAGTGAACACCTGCGTCGTGATCTGCTCACGAAGAACATCGGCCTGCGCGGTCGCAACGTCCGCGCGGGCACGAGCCGCACTGATATCGTACTGGCGGGAGAATCCGCTGAAGATCGGAACCGAAATTCCGAGCGTCAGTCCGTAGGAACCACCAGCGTAGATCGCTGGATCGGAATACGTTCGTCCCGCGGTGGATCCCAGCGTCAGGGCCGGGAGCGCGGCGGATTGCGTGACCCTTATCTGATCGGCGGCCGATGCGGCCTGCGCGCGCGCCGCCGCGAGGTCCGGGCGACGCGCCATCGCATCCTCGATCAGACTGTCCACAGTAACGTTCACCGCACGTACGGGGATCGCGCTCGAGAGCGGTCCCAGCTCATACGATACGTTTGCCGGAATTCCCATCGCGGCGGCGAGATTGCCTCGCGCGGTCTGCAGATTTCCCTGTATCGACTCGAAGTTGAGCTGCTCCTGAGACAGAGCGGTCCTCGCCTGGAGCACGTCCGCAACCGTGGCGAGTCCGACACTGTCACGCTGCTGCGCGGCCGCGAGATTCGCCTCTGCTTCGGCAATCGCCGCGCGCTCCGCACGCAGAAGTGCCGAATTCGCCATGTAGATGAAGTATGCCGCCTCGACCTGCAGGACCACGTTCTGTATCGTCGCGTTGTGTGTCAGATCGGCGGCGAACAGATTCTGTCGCGCTGCGTCGATACTGCCGCTTCTACCGCCGAAGTCGAGCAGCAGGTAGCTGAGGGAGACTGCAGGGTTGATCTGCGTACGCTGGATCGACGCTCCACCGTTGACGGGCACCGACTGGGTTCGAGACGCCGTTGCTGACGCGACGACAGTCGGGAGCAGCGATCCCTGTACGGACCCGTACGTTGCCGCGGCTGCACGCGCCTGGGACCAGGATACGCGTGTGACCGGATTGTTCTGGAGCGCCAGATCGATGACGTCGCCCAGCGTCAACTGACTGGCTCTGGCGAGAACGTCCGGCGGCAGCGCAACCGGCGCGCGTGCCGGCTCGCGTGCGAGTCCACGCGACGGCGGGGTCCACGTACGGGCTGGCGAGGACGGAGCGCCCGGGACCCCATTGACGCTCGGGACGGCCGTTGCGCAGCCGATGGAAAAGGCCGATGCGAGCACTAACGTCATCGGCCTGCTTGATATCATGAGAGGCATTGACTCGGGTACGTTTGAGCGGCCCGCGATGCTGCACGGATTTGTCTCGTTCGGCAGGCTGGTCGAGAGATGCAACCGATCTCGGCCGGACCCAGCGTAGAATCGCGGGTGCGAAACGGCTTGGCTGATCGAAAAACTGGCGCAACCGAGCAGGTTTACCGAGCGGGCCGCGCGAATGCCCGCCGCACTCGCCGGGCCCGGCTAGGCCTGTGGATGCCGCATCGACGCGACGATCGCGGCCGCGATGTCGTCCGTCACCTTGAAGAGATCACGCCCGTCGCGATCGTACACGTCGGCCCACTGCATCACTCCGTCCGAAGCATTGCTGAGCCTGGCGGTCACCCGGATCCTGGACCCTTCGCGTTGCACGGTCCCCTCCAGCAGCAATCGCGGCGTTCCCTTGCCCGGCAAGCCGGAGCCAGAGCGAATCTCCCGCGCCAGCGCCGCCGAGGCAGTGGGTGAGATCACCTTCAGTTTGGGCGACTTTGCGAGGTTGTCGGCAACGGCGTTGGTCAGCCCGATCGCCATGTTCGCGTCGGTCGAATCGCTGCTGAGGTCAACGAACGGGACGACCGCGATCTCGTCAGCCGCGGCCGCCGCCACGCTCGCAGCGGCGCGGAACGCAGCGCCGCCGGCGGCGTGTGTTCTGCTCGTTGTGACTCCGGCGCCAATGATCGTGACCAGCGCCAAACCCGCCGCCACTGCTGCGAAGCTCCGCTTGCGCCACGGACGCGGCGTGGCAGTGAATTCTCCGCTGCTGATTCGCCGGCCTTCGAGTATATCGACGAGCTCCTGAGCAGTGGCCGGCCGGTCTTCGGGATCGGTGGCGAGACAGCGCATTATGAGCTTGTCGAGCGCCGGTGGCACATCCTCGCGCACGGTAGACAGTTCCGGCGGGAGCGCGCTCATGCGCGCCGCGAGCATCGCGCGCGCCGGCATACCCGCGAATGGCGCCGTCCCCGCGAGCATCTCGTACGCAGTCGCGCCAAGCGAATAGACGTCCGCGCGACCGTCAATCTCCGGATCGCCGGCCGCCTGTTCGGGAGCCATGTACAGCATGGTCCCGATCGCCGTACCGACCGTCGTCAGGCCCGCACCGCTCGATACCGTACGCCGTGCCGACGACAAGGCCTTCGCCACGCCGAAGTCGGTGACCATCGCCGACCCACCCGCGAGCAGGATATTGCCAGGCTTGATGTCGCGATGCACGACGCCACGCTCATGCGCGAACGCGAGAGCACGTGAAACGTCCTTCATGACGGAGAGTGTTTCGCGAACCGTCAGCGGCCCCTTGGTGAGCCGCAGTGCAAGTGACTCGCCGTCGACGTAGGGCATGATGAAGTACGGCAGCCCGTTGGCCATACCCGTGCGCAGCACGGGAACGATGTGCGGATGCTGGAGCGCTGCAACGGTGAGAATCTCACGCCTGAATCGTTCCACCGACACTGATGCTGCCAGATGCGGATGCAGCACCTTGATGACGACACGGCGCGCGAGATCGCGGTCCTCGGCAACGAAGACGCACGACATTCCTCCCTCGAGCTCCCGCTCGATCACGTACGCGTCGCCCAGTTCTGCGCGCATCGTTTCTAGTATGGAAGAATCCACGTCGTGTCTGGCTTGTCGGGATGGATGCTCGTTAGACGGCGCTGAATCGAAAATGGTTGCTGGCGGCTTGTCGGTGTCTGAGACGCATACCCCACTCCGCCGTTAACGAGTCGTGATCACATCAGTGTTACGCGCGACCGGGTGCGGACGTGTTCCGTCGCCCGCTGCGCTCCGTTTGACTAACCGCGAATTCAGGCCTCAGTTGAATAGTATTGGGCGCGCAGGAACAAATGTCTCGATACCGCCGCACCGACGTCACCTCTGGCTGGCGATATCTGGTGGACGCGGCGGTGGGGTTACGTGCGCCGACGTTGGGAGCAGCGTCATTCCTTTCCGTTCGAGCTTGCCCCAGCCGACGACATGACCACGCAGCGCAGCGGCGATGGACTTCACGACCACCCAGTACATCGTCTGGCGGAAGACGAACCGCTGAATCAGAACCAGCCACGTCAGTGCCTTCTCCTCGCCAGGCTCCATCAGGAACGCGACCACTGCAGCGAGCCAGTCGACGACGAGGAAGATCACATACAACTTGAGCACATCCTCGAGATTGCTGAGCGCGTACCGATCGCCGTGCTGGTAGCGGGCGAGCAGCACGGACAGCAGGCTCCACGCGAAAAGCATGTCCGCGAGCGGCGATATGGCGGTATAGAACAGCTGAAAGATCCAGACGTTCGGCATCGCGATCATCCCGAGGGCGCCGTACTTCGGGCGGAATGTGATCTTCTTGTGCTTCCACACCGATTGCAGGGTTCCGAACGACCACCGGAAACGCTGTCTGATCAACGCTTTAAGCGTGTCGGGAGCTTCCGTGTACGCAATTGCATCATCCGCGTACGTCACACGAACCCCTTCCTCACCTAGCGCCCAGGTCAGATCCTGATCCTCGGCGAGGGTGTCGTCGCTGAAGCCGCCAACCGCCTGAACGTACGACTTTCGCCACGCCCCCACGGCGCCGGGCACGATCGTGATGGCGTTGAGAACGGCGAACGCGCGCCGCTCGAGATTCTGGCTGGTCACGTATTCCAGCGCCTGCCACCGAGTGACGAGGTTGTGCCGGTTTCCGACTTTGGCGTTCCCAGCTACCGCTCCGACTTTCGGATCACTCAACGGAAGTACGAGGCGAGCCACGGTAGTCGGCGTGAACTGCGTGTCCG
>JALYYT010000321.1 GCA_030946285.1 Gemmatimonadota bacterium | reverse complement strand
GGCACCGTCGCGGTAATCGAACAGAACCTCCGCGTGATCAACGACGCGATCCGCCAGTCGCGGGCCGCACTCGCGAAGGATCCGAACAGCAGGTTGCTCAACGACCAGCTGGACCGAACGCTGGCGAAGAAGACGGGGCTGCTGCGGGCGGCGGCTCTACTACCGGCAGCATGAAGCGCCAACAGAATCTGGAGATCAAGTGATGCAGGGAATTCAAATGGAAAGACGAATGCGAGGTGCCACGCTCGCCGCGGTCATGGCGCTGGCGTCGGTAGCGAGCCAGGCAGGTGGCCAGATCGTGCCAGCTTCGCCGCGGCCGCCGCGGCCGCCACGACCGCCGCGAGTATGGATGGGCGGCGAGACGGGCGTCGCGAAAATAGATACGGTCGTACCGTTCGCAGCTAACGGGACCATCGACCTTTCACTCGTCGCCGGCTCAATCAAGGTGACGACGTGGGATCGCAGCCAGGTCCGGGTGATCGCGACTACGTCGGGGGATGCGACGCTGCAGTTCGACGCGAGCAGCTCTCACCTGAGTCTGGATCAATCGGGTCGGCGCAGCTCGCGCAACGGCGGCGGAAGCGCGACCTACGACGTAACTGTGCCTTCGGGAGTCCGCGCTTCGCTGTCGTCGGTTTCCGGGAGCGTTCAGGCGAGCGGCGTACGCGGTTCGGTGGATGTGAATGTCGTCAGCGGACGGGTCGAGGTTCGCGATCTTGGCTCCTCTCTCAATGTCGAGGGAGTCTCCGGGGATGTCACAGCCTCCGGGATCGCGAGCGATGCCCGAGTCGGAATCGTGAGCGGACGGATCTCGCTTTCGCAGGTCGGCGGAAGCGTCAACGCCGAGACGGTGAGCGGCGGGATATCGCTCAACGGCATAGCCGGTGACCGTGTGCACGCCACTACCGTGAGCGGGAACATTGACATCGCGGCTTCACCAGCCAGGGCCGGCCGCTACGATTTCGAGACCCATTCGGGACGGACCGATATCCGACTCGGCAGCAACGCGAACGCGACGGTGAGTGTCGAAACCTTCAGTGGCTCCGTGTCGAACGACTTTCCAGGCGCGGTCCGAAGGGCGAATTCCGATCCGGATGAGAACAGTACGAACTACAACTACGTAATAGGTAGTGGGTCCGCGCGGGTGCGTGTGGAAACATTCAGCGGGACTGTGCACATTACTCGGGGAAATCCATGATCAATATCAAGGCGCGACTCGTCGGTGCTGTCTGCGCGACGGCGCTGGGTGCGACAGGTGCATCGCCGCTCCTGGCCCAGCAGAATCTGGGGCGGGATGGCACATCCTGGCGATGGGACGGTGTTCTTCCATCCGGGGGAACCGTCAAGGTATTCAATCTCAACGGGGCGCTGCACTTCAACGCGAGTGGAGACGCGAACGTGCATGTTCGCGCGGAGAAGCATGTTCGCTCGGGCGGAGACCCGCGTTCGGTTCACTACGCGGTTGTGCGCGACGGGAACAATCTCGTCATCTGCGCGCTGTGGAACGACGACGCCACGTGCGATGCAAGCGGCATGCACAGCAACAACAGTGACGACACCAACGACGACCGCCGCAGGAACGTGGGCGCGGAGATCACGGTGCAGCTTCCAACGGGTTCTCCGATTATGGGGAATACGATCAACGGTGAAGTAACCGTTGATCACATGGATTCCGATATCAGGGTAGGAACAGTCAACGGCACGATAGGCGTCACGAACTCGGCCGGCGCAGTGCGTGCGCGCACGGTCAATGGCAACGTGAACATCGAAACGCGGGGCGGTCCCGTGTCGGCGGAAACGGTAAACGGCTCCATCAACGCCAGCATGGGCTCCACCGGCAATTCGGACATCCGCTTCCGAAGTGTAAGTGGCAGCATCGACATCACGGTGCCGGGCTCGCTCAACGCGGACGTGGAGCTGAGCACCCTGAACGGCTCGGTAAACAGCAAGTTGCCGCTCAATTTCGATCGCGATCACCACCGAGCTCGCGGAGTCATTGGAAGCGGCGGGCACCGACTGAGCGCCAATACCGTGAACGGTTCCATAACGATTCACTGAACTCCGATGTTTGCCGGTACGCGGCGCGCTGAACTCCAGCGCGCCGCGTTTGCGTTCGGGCAGGATTGCGCGATCGAGCGCTAGCCGGACGCGAGCACGCAACGCAGTTCCAGCGTAGTATTGGGGATGCACGACGACAACCCAACGAGCGTTTCCGTCCGGCTCCGTGTGGCCGTGCCGTCGGACATTCCGGCCATTCTCGATCTGATCAGGGAGCTCGCGGATTTCGAGCGTGACCCCGATTCCGCCGTCGCCACGCCGGACCTCATGTACGACGCACTCTTCGGCCCCAGAGCGGTCGCCCACGCGATCATGGCGGAAGATGATCGTGAGATACTTGGATTCGCGCTGTACTTTTTCAATTTCTCCACCTGGACCGGGCGGCGCGGTCTTTATCTGGAGGATTTCTATGTGCGTCCGCAGGCGCGCGGGCGAGGCGTTGGACGACAGCTTTTCGCTCGGCTCGCGGCGATCGCTCGTGAATGCGGATGCGCACGCATGGATCTTTCCGTACTCAACTGGAACGTGGACGCGATACGCTTCTATGAGCGCAATGATGGAGTTCCCATGAATGACTGGACGCACTTCAGATTCGAGAGCGACGCTATCGCTCGCATCGCCGCTTCCGATTCATGAGCGATTCAGCATTGACCCGGCAGCGGGATGCCTTCGATGTCGTCGTCGCCGACCATGTCGCGACTGTCCGGTTGCTGGGACCGGGCAAGGGGAATGCACTCGGACCGGATTTCTGGCGCGAGGCACCGGAGGTGTTCGATGCACTGGACGCCGACGCGGCTGTGCGCGCTGTGGTCCTGAGCGGTTCTGGCGGAAACTTCACGTTCGGGCTGGACCTGGTCGCGATGACATCCGAGCTGCGCTACGCGCTCGGCGCTCCGGCGATGGCCGGCGAGCGAACGAGGTTCCTGGACCATCTCGGTGAGATGCAGCGTGCGATAGGTTCGCTGATGGCGTGCAGAAAGCCCGTGATCGCAAGCGTATCCGGCTGGTGTGTCGGCGCTGGAATTGACATCATCTGCGCAGCCGACATCAGGGTCTGTTCGAGCGAGGCCATGTTTTCGGCGCGCGCGGTTCGTATCGGTATCGTGGAAGACATGGGCAGCCTGCAGCGGCTTCCCATGATTGTGGGCGAGGGAGCGGCCCGCGAGATGTGCCTGACGGGCGAGGATTTCGACGCGGCTCGTGCCGCGAAACTCGGACTCGTGAGCTACGTGGAGGACACTGCGGAAGCGTCGCTCGAGCATGCGTATGCTATTGCTTCGCGCATCGCGGCGAACCCGCCGCTCACCGTGCAGGGAGTGAAGCGCGTGATGAACCGGAACTCGGAGGAGGCGATGCGGGAAGGTCTCCATTACACCGCGCTCTGGAACGCGGCGTTCATGCAATCACGTGACTTTGCGGAAGCGATGAGCGCGTTCGCGGAAAAGCGCGAACCCAGATTCGAGGGACGGTGATGACGACATTCGTACCGGGCATGCTCGCTGGCCGAGTGGCGGTCATCACCGGAGGGGGATCGGGGATCAACCAGCGCATCGCCGAGCGAATGGCGGAACAGGGAGCGAGCGTGGCTCTGATAGGGAGAACCCAGGCCAAGCTCGACAACGTAGCCAGCGGAATCAACGCGAACGGCGGTGAGGCCGCCGGGTTCGCCGCCGACGTGCGCGACTATGGCGCACTATCGACGGCGATCGCATCGGCGCGCGAGAAGTTCGGCGAGATCGGAATACTCGTCTGTGGCGCCGCCGGCAATTTTCCCGCCTTCGCGAACACGATGTCGGCCAACGCCTTCAAGTCAGTGGTGGATATCGACCTGCTCGGCACCTTCAACGCGTGCAGAGCGGCGTTCGAACATTTCGTGAAGCCGGGCGCATGCATCGTGAACATCTCTGCGCCCCAGGCAACCCAGGCGATGATGATGCAGTCACACGTGTGCGCGGCCAAGGCAGGTGTCGACATGCTCACCAGATCGCTCGCGATCGAGTGGGGCCAGTTCGGCGTTCGGGTGAATGGTGTAGTTCCGGGTGCAGTTGCGGACACCGAGGGGATGGATCGGCTCGCGCCTCCCGGTCCCGCGCGGGAGGGGCTCGCCCGGAGGTTGCCGCTCGGGCGAGTCGCTACGAAGGACGACATCGCCGACACCGTGCTCTTTCTGTGCAGCGAGGCCGCCAGCTATATCACCGGGGCCATCATCCCTTGTGACGGGGGAATGACCGCGGCCGCGGTGGCCATCCAGACCCCGCCACAGCCACGAAGTACGTAGCGGAACGGCCAGCGCACGCATGACGGCATCGTACTTGAAGGGTATCTATTTCACCCGAACCCAAGACAGATGCCCGAACTATCAGATTTTGACGATTCCATCAGGCGAGAAGAGCGCGCCTCACTGCACACGGAACTGCTGGCCCGACTGGACCAGAAAGGCGTTCACATCGAGCGGAACGGGACGGACGCAGAGATCGCCGATCTGCTGTCAGCGATAGACGCATTCGAGGCCGCTGTTGAAAATGCCGGCGGCGATCTCATGGTGGACTCTCCGGACTCATCGGAGCCAGAGCGACCCGAATGGGTGTTCCCCCATCCTCACGATGACGAGTCGGTTGCGGTTTACACTGGTCGGGTACTTCGCGCCACGGAGCGGCTCGGCGAAAACGGAACCTCTTGAGCGCTTGTCGGGGCTCAGCTTACCGCATGATCGAGCTTGGGCGATTGCGGGTGCGGAGGTGGTCCAGCGAGTAGATCCCCCCGCCCGTTGCCGCCAGATAGAGGAATGCAAAACACAGCAGCACAGGCACCTCGCCGTGATTCTGCACAGGCCAGAAACCGCGCGGCGAGTGCATGAGGAAATAGACGACGGCCATCTCTCCCGCGAGAATGAAGGCCGCGGGGGCAGTGAAAAGGCCAAGCATTATGAGAATCCCGCCGGGAAACTCGATAAAGCCGGCGATGCCGCGGAGCGTTAAACCGAATGTCGCCGTGTGTCCGGCTCCGTCCACCCCGCCCAGGACACCGAACAGCTTCTGTGCACCGTGCTGCGCGACGACCGCGCCGGCAAAGAGTCTGAGGAGCAGATGAGCCCAGCGCTCCGCCACGGGAATATTTGATCGTGTAATGGTCATCATGGCAGCTACGTGTGTGAAACTGACGGGACGGGAAAGGCCACGCTCCGCCATTCCTCATACCCGCCAGTTTACGCAAGTTGCAGGCTACTTAGTCCGCGGCCAGACGTTGTCTGCTCGTTCCGTATCCTGAAACCGGTTATCCGGATCGAGCGTGACCTGGCGGATCTTCTTTCCGCGCAGTGGTATCGTCATCACCACGCGTCGGGTTCCGGTGAACCAGACCGCCGCGTCCTGCACCACTACATCCGTGCTGCCGTCCGTGTACTCGACGCGCAGAATTATCGGCATCGCCATGTCACCCTTGTCGTGCACGCTAACGAGCGCGTTCGTGCCACGCATCGTCACGGAGTCAATCGCCTGATTGGTGGTATACGTGGTGAAGAGCCACTGATACCAGAACCAGTCGAGATTTTTCCCGAGCGATCGGTTCATGGCCATGTAGAAATCGTATGGTGATGGATGCTTGAACCGCCACTCACGCGCGTAGGCGGCGAACGCAGCGTGTGCGGCCGAGTCACCGACGACGCCACCGAGGGCATTGAACATCAGCGGCGCCTTGACGTATGTCGTCATGGACGCATTAGGCCCGAGGAAATCGGTTGGCCACATCATCGGCGCCTCGAGTTCACTTCCGGCGACGCGTAGATAACCCGCCGACCCCCCGTTCAGGTCGATCGGTTTGTGATTGTAGTCTGCGCCAGCGGCGGCATCTATGTACTCGTTGAAGCCCTCATCCATCCAGCCGTAGCGCGTTTCGTTCGAGCTCACCATCATCGGAAACCACTCGTGACCGAACTCGTGAACAGTGACACCGAACCCGGGTCCATCGAAGATGATCATCGGGTATTCCATTCCGGTTTCAGGGCCGTCCACAATGGTTCCCTGGGAGAACTCGTACGGGAACACGAAGTTCGAGTGGTGCTCCAGCGCGAATCTGCCGATCTGCGCCGTGTTGCCGGTGGCGTAGGCCGTATGCTGCGGCAGGTACAGTACGTTGACCGGGATCACGCCCCTGGTCGGAATGGTCGCATGCGTCGCGTCGTACACGTAGTCGCGCGAAGCGGCGAATGCAAAATCGTTGACGCGTGGGGCAGTGAAGTGCCACGTGAGTGATTTACCAGCCGCCGTAGCGCTGCTGCCGCGTTCCGTGGCAGTGACGACGTGCACCGTGGTGTCCGTACTCATTGCAAGCGCCAGTCTGTCGCGGGTGCGCTGCGACAGCACATCTGACGCATTCTGCAGATCACCCGTCGCGCCGACCAGCCATCCGCCGGGCACGGTGATATTCACGTCGAAACTTCCGAACTGGTTGTAGAACTCACCGATACCCATGTACTGATCGGTGTCCCACCCGCGCATGTCATCGTACATCGCCACCTGCGGATACCACTGAGCCACCTGGAACAGATAATCGCCGTAGCGGCCCATGCGCTCTCCGCGCGCCGTGGTGTCAACACGCGGAACGGTGAAGTGCCATGTCGCCTCGATCGTGGCGTTCGTCCCGGCGGCGATGGGTGTTGCGGGCGTGATCGCGGCGATGGTTCCCGTTACCTGGTAATGTGTGCGATCGCCGAGGTTGACCGGCACGCCGTTGACCACGAGCCGCTCCATCACGACGCCGTCGGTGATGTCGGTCACGTAATCGTTTCGCTGGACCGTCGCCGTGAAATAATTCTGGTACAGCCGCATCACGATGCGGCTCAGATTATTCGGAGTCGTGTTGTGTAGTGTTACCGTTTCCGATCCATGCAGTGTTCCCGACGGAGCATCGAGCACCGCGTTGATGCGGTAGTCCACACTTTGCTGCCAGTAGTTCTTTCCGGGGGCGCCGCTCGAGTCTCTGGTGCCTTGCGCGTAGGCGCGCCGGATTCCTGGTTGCAACGGAATGTCGCGTCGCACAGCTCGATCCGGCCAGAGCGGCCGGGTGCTGGCGCGCTGCGCGCCGGCGGATGCGCTCGCTGTCATCAGGAGCGCGAACAGGGCAACGGTGATCGGACGGTTGGCTTTCATGGCAGGATTGGTTGCGGGACTCGGTATCGAAATATGATGCGCCGGTTTCCCGCCCGCACTGCGTTCAGCGCACGCGGACGAACCCGGTGTCGCGCGGGAACGGAGCAATACCTGGCGCCCGGATGGAGAACAATCCGTTCGTGATGTCCATGTGGAGCGTCGCATGCGCGAGCACATCTGCGCCGAGCACGCCGTCCAGTGCGACGAAAGTCTGCCGGCGCTCCTGCACTATCGGAACGTCGCCCAGCCGTAGTACGTAGTCACCGTCTCCGACTATGACCTTGTGCAGCACCGGAAGGCCGCCGGTATGGGATGCACCGAGGGCGTCAACGCTCCCCGTGGCATCTGCGAGGCCCGGGTCTGGAGTCTTGTCCATCCACGAGTCGGTCACGATGGTGGAGTCGGCACCTGTGTCGAGCCCGAAAAGGACCGGATGTCCGTTGCGGGTGAGGAGTCGCACCACCGGAAAACCGACCCAGATGAGCGACCGCCGGCCCGACGGGTGAGTGGCGGGGCGCCCGAGCGAGATCGTTCCTGCGCCCATGTCCAGAATTACACTGAGGCGCCGCAGCACATCGGAGCCGATCACGCCGTCCAGCTTGACCGGTACGATGACACCATTCGACACGCGCTTGTCCAATCGGAGCCCTCCGGGATCGAGCACCGCCACCGGAAGATTGCGGATCGCGACGCTGCCAATCTGAATGACTTTCGCGATCGCCGGGCGCGCCGCGATCCGTCCCTGCGCGGCGGCTATGGCGAGCGTGTCCGCCGTGATGGGTATCACACCGGATTCAGCGGCTACGTCGGTGGCGAGCAAGGACATTGTCGCGCCGGTATCGAGCCAGAAATAATGCGGATGACCATTCACCAGCACCCTGATGATCGGCGTGCCCACCCGACTGCCGAGTATCGGGAGCACTTCGGGAAAGTTCGGTGCATCCACTTCCACTTGCGCAACGTCGCGCAGAACGCCCGCCCACGAGTCCACGGCCGCGCGATCGACGAGGTTCGCAATATCACGCGGCTCGGTGTTGAGCGCGGCGAGCTCTTGCCACTTTCCCTGTGCATTGAGCGCAACGGTGAGACCGATTCGTGCGCGTCCGGCGAGCAGTGGATCGGGATCGGCGATCAGGGAATGGAACAGCACCTCCGCTCCCGTGACGTTGCCGTTCGCGAGATCGCCCAGCGCATCGGTGAAGAATCGCTGATTGATCGTCGTGGCCTGCGCACGGGCTGCAGCGACGTCGAGCGCGCTCACCGATGTCCAGAATCCAGCGGTGGAGGCGCTGACGGTCTGCGACACATGCATCCGGCGTACGCTTATCCCGTCGATTGCATCCGGTATCGTATCGACTACAGCCGCACGAGCGCAGGCGAGGGACGTTGCAAGCAGGAACCAACGCGCTGGAACGCTGACAATGCAGGAAGCACGCATGGGAGAAGATGCACCCGCAGCGATGCGGTCGCTACGAAAAAGCTGCTCTAAAGACCCAGATACGCCCGTACTCTTGGCTCGATCCTGTCGGGTGTCCAGAAGGGAGCCCAGACCAGATTCACCTTCACGTCCTCGACGCCGGGAAGCGTGCGCAGCTCGCGTTCAGCGTCACCCATGATCTCGGGGCCAGAGGGGCAGCCCGGCGACGTCAGCGTCATGTCCACGGATACGACCGCGCCGTCAACGCGAATGCCGTAGACCAACCCCAGATCCATGATGTTCAGCTGGAGATCCGGGTCCTTCACGCGCCGGAGACCGAGCTTGACCTGATCCTCGCTTACAACGCCGGGTCGTTCACCGGCAGGACCTGTCTCAGCTCGAGTGCCGGGATCTGGATTTGGTCTTTGCGCTGGACTTTGCGTTGCCGTGTTTGCCGGCTGAGTGAGCAGAGGAGTGGCTGGTGGAGATACGCTTGCTGGCAGCTCCGGATTTTGCGGATTTCGAAGCCTTTCCGGACTTTCCGGACTTTCCGGACTTTGCGGC
>JALYYT010000316.1 GCA_030946285.1 Gemmatimonadota bacterium | reverse complement strand
GGGCGTGGCCGACCAGTCCAGCTCGCGGCAGAGCGCCCGGACCTCACCTGGACCAGAGAATAGCACGCTGTCGGGCGCGGGATTCCTGGTCAGGGTCGCTGTGCTGTCTTTCTGAATCGTTCTATCCTCTCGAGCTGCCCGGAGCCCGCACGGTAGCTGTCAACCGGAATTTGGTGCGGCGTCAGTTCTGGAATACCCCGCGGGCAGGAATCTGTATCTCCAGCTAAGACTATGGCAACTGTCGAACCACGGCGGAGCAGCCGACGGCACAGGGGAGATTCAGGGTGGTGAGGTGGCAGCTTTCCGACGGTGGCGGATTACTGGCACGTTGACCGGGGCTGTAGCTTAGGGGCAGCGGTAGATGGTATCCCCAAATGCAACTGGAGAGGGCGGAATGGAAGCGCGGCATCTCGAGACCATAGCGGTTCATTCCGGCAACGAGCCGGAGCCCCTCACGGGAGCTGTCGCGCAGCCGATTCACATGACGACGACGTTCGCCCGCGACGAGAACGGTGCGCTTCCGGCGCAGTACATCTATTCGCGAACCGACAATCCGACTCGCCGCTCGCTGGAAAAATGTCTCGCGGAGCTGGAGGGTGTGTCGCCGGACAACTGCGTCACATTCGCCTCCGGGCTCGCTGCCGCTGGGGCTGTATTTCATGCTCTTCGGCCGGGCGACCATGTTCTGGCTCCGCTGAGTGCATACTACGCAATCCAGAAATGGCTCACCGAAGTCATCGGTCCGTGGGGGTTGGAGAGTTCGTTCGTGGACATGCGTGACACAGCCGCAGTTCGCGCCGCGATCCGACCGAACACCAGACTGATCTGGATCGAGACGCCGTCCAACCCTACGCTCGACGTCACCGACATCGCGGCAGTCGTCGCGATCGCGCGAGAAACAGGATCGCTTGTCGCGTGCGACAACACATGGGCGACTCCGTTGCTGCAGCGTCCGATCGATCTGGGCGCCGACGTCGTGGTTCATTCCACGACCAAGTATTTCGGTGGTCACAGCGATGTCACTGGCGGATCGGTGCTCGTGAGTAACTCGTGCAGCGATCCCGATCTCATCGCGCGTATTCGTGCCTACCAGACAGTTGGCGGAGCGGTGCCGTCACCCTTCGACTGCTGGCTGATACTGCGCGGAGTGCGCTCGCTCGCGTGCCGCATGCGCGCGCATTGCGACAACGCCGAAGCGGTGGCGCAATTCTTTGCCGCGCATCCCGCGGTGGAAGTGGTGCACTATCCCGGTCTCGCGACTGATCCCGGACACTCCGTGGCCAGTCGTCAGATGAGTCGCTTCGGTGGCGTCGTCTCCGCGCAGATACGCGGCGGCGCCGAGGGTGCGTTGAGAATGATGAGCGGTGTGCGACTCTTCGTGCGTGCGACGAGCCTGGGCGGTACCGAGAGTCTGATCGAGCACAGATTGTCTGTCGAGGGTCCGGCGTCAACGACGCCTCCGGGGCTGCTCCGACTCTCCATCGGCATCGAGCATCCGGACGACATCATCGCAGATCTCGGCGCGGCACTCGAACGCGTGTGAGGCGACCAGCGCCGCCACACGCGTTCGATTACGCAGTCAGCACGCGCGCATCACGCACACGTCACGTGCACCTACCCGTCACGCCGCTGACTCCGTCGTGGCCGCGGCGATGCTCGATCTCCACGCGGTCGGCGCGACACCGAACGTCTTGCGGAACGCACTCGTGAAATGACTCGGGCTGGAGAACCCGGCATCCAGCGCGATGGCGCTGAGCCGAACTGTCGGATCCGACATGCGCTCGAGTGCGGTGCCCAGCCGGAGGCGAAGCAGATACTGGTGAATCGGAATTCCGGCCTCGCGACGGAATGTGCGCGCGAGATAGAACGCGGAGACTCCGGTGTAGGTCGCGAGATCGTTCAGTGAAGTCGCCGCGGATGGCTGGCGTGCGAGCGCTTCCTTCACCGTCTCGACGACCTGTCGTTGCCGCTCGCCGGCTCGTCTGGGCGGCTTGCGTTTCGCTTCGCCATAATGCGTCCACGCTTCCCTCAGAACGAGCCGCAGGAGATTGAGCGCTTCGGCTTCGACGTCAACGGCATCGATCGCGGTGTTGCCGCGCAGTTTGTGGCGAAGCTGCTGCAAGCGCAGTACCGCCGTTGGAGAGACCAGCGCATGAGAAGCCGGGAAAGGACCGACCGTGGCGAGGGCGGATCTCGAAGCGTACTCCATGCTCACCGCGCGCACCGTAACCGCGTCGAAGGCGATCACGGTGCACACGTCGCCTCTGCTCGTTGGATGACTCGTGCGGAACGACTCTCCACGATTGAGGAAGAGAACGTGCGCAGGTTGCGCCGCGATCTGGCGTTGCTGGGTCGTTGGGTGATGCTTGACGAAGACACCGGCCCGAACGAACACGAGCTCGTAGTCCCGGGCACGCTGTTCGTCGCCGCACGGCGAGCGCGGACACGTGCAGGTGATGTCGGTTATCCGTGATCTGGGACCGAAGAACAGAGGATCCACGCGCTTGTGACTGCAGGAATCGGAACTGTGTGCCATGGTGCTCTACCTGGACGGGGTGTTGAGCGAGCGGCACGCAAGAACTGGCTTGCGCTCGACCCATGCATGATCGCCGCGTGCTGGACCCGTGGACAGTGCCACAAACTGCCATTTGTATGGTACCAGACCCCGCATGGGCCCGGCAGCGGCTCCTGAGACCGCCTAGCGGGCAGCCATTTTCCGGAGGACCGTGGCCAGGCGGAGCGCTGCGGTGCGCATGACGTTGGGCTCGTACGCCCCATAGCCCATGAGGAACCCGTCGCGATCCATGGGCGTGAACGTGTAGTTCGCCAGGGGCGGGATCTCCACCCCCGCATCGGCTGCGCGCGCGCTTACCTGGCGAGCGTCGAACTGCGGATCCTTCAGCCATGCAACGAGGTGCAGCCCCGCTGCGCTCGGCGCGACATCGAGCGAGTCGGCGAGGAAGTCCCTGACGCAATCGAGAAGTGCGTGCTGGCGTGAGGCGTAAAGTGCGCGCATCCGGCGAAGATGGCGCTCGAAATGACCTTCGTTGATGAAGTCGGTGACAACCAGTTGTCCGTCCGTCGGGGCATAACGGCCGCCGAGTATGCACGCAGCCTGGAATGCATCAACGAGTGATGGCGGCGAAACTACGTACGCGAGGCGGAGCGCGGGAAAGAGCGTCTTGCTGAACGTACCCGTGTATATGACGCGACCGTGTTCATCCAGTCCCTGCAGCGACGGGAGCGGGCGACTGGCGTATCGGAACTCGCTGTCATAGTCGTCCTCGAAAATCCATGCATCGGCTTCGGCCGCCCAGCGCAGGAGCGCGAGTCTGCGTGTGACACTCATGACGGCTCCCAGCGGAAACTGGTGGGAGGGAGTGACATACACGCCGCGTGCGTTCGGGCATAGCCGGATTCCGTGCTCGACCGACAGTCCTTCATCGTCCACGCTCACGGGAACGACGGTCGCGCCAGCTCCCTCCACCGCTGAACGTGCGCCGGGATACCCGGGATTCTCAACCCAGACGGGGTCGCCGGGCGAGAGCACGAGTCGCATAGCGAGGTCGAGCGCCTGCTGTGTTCCGCTCGCGATGAAAACCTGCTCGGGCTCGCACCGGACGCCGCGCGACGTATTGAGATATTCAGCGATGGCGCGGCGCAGCTCAATGGCACCGGCGGGATCGGAGTAGCCGAGCGGAACCTGTCCCGTGCGCCACCGGCGTGCGACCAGCCGGCTCCAGAGCGCGAGGGGGAACGCATCGGTGGCCGGATCGCCGATCCGGAACGCGAGCGGGGTTGCCCAGTCACTGAGCTGTCTCGACTGCGAAAGCCGCTCGGCGGCTCGCACGAACACAGCGCCGGTGCTTGAGAGATTGGCGTGCCGCTGTGGCGGCTGTTGCGCCTGTGGCGGCTTCTGCAGCTGCGCAGCTGCTCTGGCTTCAGGCACATCGACCGGTCGAGACTGCGGGCGTGCTGCTACGTCCGGAATGACGGAGGCCACGAATGATCCCAGACGCTGGCGCTGCTCGAGGTATCCTTCCGCACGCAGCTGCTCGTACGCGGCGTTGACGGAGTTGCGGGACACGACGAGATCCTTACCGAGCACCCGCGACGCGGGAAGCTTTGTACCTGTGGCGAGTCTGCCCGACACAATTGCGTCGCGAAGCTGATCGTATATCTGTCGCCAGAGCGGTGCATCCAGCGAATTATCAACGACTACTAGCGGGGTTGCCGCTCGCGGATGCCGAGGCAATCGGGGTGCTCGCGGAAAGAGTGGAACGGTGCCGGAGGGAAATTTACAGACGCGTACGGGCAACGCGTGTTGTGCTGACAGGAATCCGTCAGATCATTCCGGCGCGCACGGCGGCGGTGATTTCGTACGAGCGAAGTCTGGCCGTGTGATCGAAGATCTGCGACGTGATCATGAGTTCGTCGGCTTGTGTATGACTGATGAAATCGTGCAGAGCGCGATCCACCGACTCGGGAGCTCCCATGGCGGAGTATGGCAGCACCTGATCGAGTATCATGCGCTCCTGGGGCCCGAGCGAATCCAGATATCCCTCCACTGGAGGCGGCAGCTGAATAGGCCGTCCCATACGAATGCTGACGAACGCCTGCTGCATGGAGCTGGCGATCAGCCGAGCCTGATCTTCCGTGTCGGCCGCGAACACGTTGAAACCGAGCATCACGTACGGTCGTTCGAGCCTCGGCGACGGCTGGAAAGTCGAGCGGTAAAGTGCGATCGCGTCCATCATGAGCGCTGGCGCGAAATGCGAGGCGAAGGCATACGGAAGGCCGAGCGCTGCGGCGACCTGTGCGCCGAACATGCTGGAACCAAGGATCCAGACTGGAATGTCGAGGCCGGTACCTGGAACTGCGCGCACTCTCTGAAGTGGGTTGGGCGACAGATAATCCATGAGCTCGATCACGTCCTCAGGAAACGCATCCGGATTCGTGTCGAGCGTGCGCCTGAGCGCACGGGCCGTGTTCTGATCGGAGCCTGGCGCCCGTCCGAGCCCGAGATCGATGCGGCCCGGATAGAGCGATTCGAGCGTTCCGAACTGCTCGGCGATCACGAGTGGAGAATGATTGGGCAGCATGATACCGCCCGAGCCGACCCGAATTTTCTCCGTTCCGCCCGCGACGTGACCGATCAGGATGGCGGTCGCAGCGCTGGCGATTCCGGGCATGCCGTGGTGTTCAGCGAGCCAGAATCGGTTGTATCCCCAACGCTCGACGTTTTGCGCGAGATCGAGCGTGTTGCGAAACGACTGAGCGGGACTGCTTCCCCGAGTGATCGGAGCCAGATCGAGAACGGAAAACGGAATCATTCAGGAAGTCCATTCATTATTTGTGCTACCGGGTCATATTGTCCCCTTTGGCTACACGCTGGAACTCGCAACACGTGCAGGGCGCCCGCGAAGCAGGTTGCGTATCGCGCGCCAGACGGCGCGTACCAGCAACATCGTGAGTGCGAGAATTGCGAGTGCCGCGCCAAGTGCTGGCAGCGGGTGTTGCCAAACCGTATAGCACATGGCCGCGACAATTCCGAACTCGGTAGTGTTGACGATTCCATTGGTGAACGGCTCGGGCGAAGCATCCACGGCGACGCGGAGTCCGAGCTTCGTGAGGTTCGTCGTCAGCCCCAGGCCGCCGCCCAGCAGACCCGCGAGCGCTATGATCAACGGATCAGCATGCCACGCAGTGGCGATGGCGAGCGCCGCTGCAGCCGGAGTGCGAATCATCGTGTGAGCGACTTCCCAGGCGGAGGCGACGCCGGGAATCAGCGTGGCGATGAATTCAACGAGTGCGAGCAGAACGGCGACACCAATGACGATGGGATTTTGCAGCACGCCCAGGATGCCGGGCAAGGGACCGATCAAGCCGTACCGCTCGCCGATGCCGACGAGTGCGACAGTTGCGTACAGGCTGATTCCGGACGCGTAGGCGATGCCGAGCGACTGCGCGAGCGTCAGGAGTGAGTTCACCTGACGATCAGGTTCGGCTTGATGCTGAAGCTGAACGGCTGCATTACCCATTGACTGACGACGCAATCGCCTGTTCGTGCCGGCTCGAAAGTCGCCGATGGAAGCGCCGTCATCACGCTCTGCAGAAAGTCAGTATAGATGGAAAGCAGTTGTCCCGTGGGCCGTGGCTGCGACTCTGGCCATTCCTCGCGCATGGTAGTCGGGACAACATGGCCGGTGGAATCGACCTCGAAGCGCACCATTACAGCTCCGATCCCGCCGGCGCGGTACGCATCTGCGGGGTACGGAATATCCGGCATCTGGATCACCTTCGCCGGCGTCTCCGTGGGACGCAGCAGAGTGAACGCAGGGAATGCATAGCGGACGCCTCTGGCGGGGCCTACGGTGCCGTTCGGGGAAAGAGCGAAACCGAGCACGAACTGGGCGGAGTCGGCAGCCATGTCGTCGGTCCAGACCATGGCGTCGTCTGAAGCCTGCGACTCCACGGCTGCGCGAAGCAGAAGCTTCGCGGCGGGCGAATTCGCAAGTGAAGGCATCATGTCGAGCTCCGGCGGGTGCATGCGTGACAAAGTCACATGAACGATTGGAGCATCCGGGAATTGACGCCATCCGAGTAACGGTTCACCGGCCGGAAGCGTGTCGCCTCGCGCATGAAGCAGCACGCGCAGATGCTGCGTGACGGATTGCGCGAATTCATCTGCCACCGACTGAACGACTCTCGAGCTGGAATCCGGAGTAATCGCACGCACGTACGCGATCCATGGACGTGCACCAGCGAGCGAGAGAGTGTCAACGCAGGACACGGCGCTGGTGGGCGTCGTCGTGGATTGCGCAACGGCCTGCGCCGATGGAAGGCTGGCGGAGGCGAGTGCTGCGACAACCAGGCCGATCAAAGTGCGAAGCGAACGCAAGGTCAGCGAAGATCGCGGCATTGTTGG
>JALYYT010000302.1 GCA_030946285.1 Gemmatimonadota bacterium | reverse complement strand
GTGGAAGTGCTCGTGGAGCCCGGCAGGTTCCTGGTTGCAGATTCGGGCGTGCTTCTCACTCGGGTGCTTTACCGAAAGCACAGTGGTGGCAAGGAAATCGTGATAACCGATGCCGGAATGAACGATTTCATCCGCCCGTCGTTGTACGAGTCGCGCCATTCGATCGAATCGGTGCATTCAACGGCAGAGCCATCGCTGACGGCAAACATCGTGGGGCCAGTGTGCGAAAGCGGCGATTTCTTCGCGACGGACCGTGTGATCACCGACGTGTCACCGGGGCAGCTGCTCGCGCTTCGGACTGTGGGCGCGTACGGATTCTCGATGGCATCGAACTACAACTCGCGACCCCGGCCCGCTGAGGTGCTGGTGGATGGCGAGCGCTTCGCCGTGATCACTCAGCGCGAATCGGACGCGGATCTGACGCGACGCGAAACGACCGAACCCCACTGGATGGAGGCGTAATGCGCGTTGGAATCCTTGCGGACACGCACGACAGAGTACCGGCGATCGGTGAGCTGGTCGCGAAAATGATTGCCGGCGGCGCGAGTCTCCTGATGCATGCCGGGGATCACTGCTCACCATTCTCGCTGATGCCGGTGAACGACGCCAACATTCCCATGCTCGGCGTGTTCGGACGGAACGATGGCGATCCCGAAGGCCTCGCAGCCGTCGCCGCGCAGGGCGTGGGGACCGAGCTGTATGAATCGCCGCACAGCTTCGAGGTCGGCGGCAAGCAGATTCTCATCGTGCATGACATTGGAGAAGTGCATCAGCGGTCGCTGGATAACCACGACTTCGTATTCCACGGCAATTCACATCAGGTGGAGATGAAGACGCGCGGCAACACCCTGATCCTGAATCCAGGCGAAGCCTGCGGCTGGCTGCACGGGTCCTGCACCGCCGCACTCGTGGATCTTCAGACCAAAGAAGTGGAAATCATCAAACTGTGAGTGGTGGATGACGCAGGAAAGGATTCTGATACTCGATTTCGGAGCGCAGTACACTCAGCTCATCGCGCGACGAGTCAGGGAGGCGAGAGTCTACTGCGAGATACATTCGCCGGCGAAAACCCTTCAGTGGATCCGCGACTGGAAACCTTCCGGTATCATCCTCAGCGGCGGACCGAACTCGGTTTACGGCGCGGACGCCCCTACCACGGATCCTGCAGTACTCGACGTAGCCCCGGTGCTTGGGATCTGCTACGGAATGCAGCTCATCGCGCGACTGTCAGGAGCCGAAGTACTGAGCGCCGGCAAGCGTGAGTATGGGCGCGCGGAGGTATGCGTCACCGATCCGGACGCACTCTTCGACGGATTCACCAAGGGCGAATCCATGCAGGCGTGGATGAGTCATGGCGATCACGTGGAATCGCCGCCGGATGGATTTCTCGTCACGGCGAGCAGCGCCGCGAATCCCGTCACTGCCTTCAGGCACGGCAGTCGGCCGATATTCGGAGTGCAGTTCCATCCGGAGGTCGTTCACACTCCGCGCGGAAGCGAGTTGATCGAGAATTTTTTGTTCCGAGTCTGCAAGCTGCATCCGACGTGGACGCCAGGATCGTTCGTGGACCGGGAAGTGGAGCGCATTCGGGACGTTGCGGGAACGGCGCGCGTCATCTGCGGGCTGTCCGGCGGAGTTGATTCGTCGGTGGCGGCCGCGCTCGTGCACCGCGCTGTCGGCGATCGGCTGACGTGCATCTTTGTCGATACCGGACTGCTTCGCATGAACGAGCGCGAGCAGGTGGAGCGAACATTCCGTGCGCACATGGGCGTCAACCTGATCACCGTGGATGCACGCGAGGAATTTCTTGGAGCCCTCGCCGGCGTCGAGGATCCTGAGCGGAAGCGCAAGATCATCGGGCACACGTTCATCGATGTCTTCGAGCGCACGGCGGCGACTGTCGGTGACGACGTGGGCTTTCTCGTGCAGGGAACGCTCTATCCGGACGTGATAGAATCGTTCTCACCGACCGGTGGAGCGTCTGTCACCATCAAGACGCATCACAATGTCGGCGGACTGAAGAGCGACATGAAGTTCAAGCTGATCGAGCCGTTGCGGGAGTTGTTCAAGGACGAGGTGAGGAACGTCGGCAGGGAACTCGGACTTCCGGAAGAAATGGTCGGGCGGCATCCGTTCCCGGGCCCGGGACTCGCGATCAGGGTGCTCGGAGCGGTATCCGAGGAAAAGCTCGCGGTGCTTCGGCGCGCCGACGCGATCTATCTCGAGGAGATCCGCGCCGCCGGTCTGTACGACGATATATGGCAGGCATTTGCCGTTCTGCTGCCCGTGAGGAGTGTGGGCGTGATGGGTGACGATCGCACGTATGAGAACGTGCTTGCGCTGCGTGCCGTTACCAGCACCGACGGAATGACCGCCGACTGGTATCCGTTTCCCTATGAGGCGCTTGGCCGGATATCCAACCGGATCATGAACGAAGTGGACGGCATCAACCGCGTCGCGTACGACGTAAGCTCCAAGCCACCAGCGACGATCGAATGGGAGTGAGGTGATCGCCGGGGCAATCACCCGGAACCGCTAGACGCCCTTTTCCTTGAGCAGCGCCATGAACTGCGAAGGCTCGGTCAGTCCGACGAGCCGCTCGGGGACGTCCGATTCCTTGCTGAACTGTGCGATCTTGCCCAATACCGGGAGGTACTGGTTGGACACTTCGAGTGGCGGTGCGACGATGAGGAAGAAGAAGTAAACGGGCTTCTCATCTATCGCCTTGAAGTCCACGCCGGCCGGTTTGCGGCCGAACGCTACCCGGAGCTTGTTGACGACGAGTGACCGGCAGTGCGGTATCGCAATACCGCGTCCGATCCCGGTAGAGCCGAGGTTCTCGCGTCGCTTGAGCATCTTGAAGAGCATGGATTCGGACTTCTCGTCCAGCTTGAGAAGTGAGATGAGCTCGCGAAGAATGTCGTCCTTGGAATCGGACTTGAGGTCGAGCGAAATCGCGTCTTCGGAAAAGAACTCTCGTAGTTCCATTGCGTCAGGTGCCTGCGGATTGGATCATGGTGAACCGTCCAAGGTAGTTTCGGGGCGTGTGGGTGTCAAATAATCGCGTTGCCCGCTCCTGAGCCGAACATTAGCTTGAAAGTCATGCCGCGCCCGTTCCCGTTCCCGCTCCGAGAGGACACGCCGCTGTACCTGGCGCCCATGGCGGGTGTCTCAGAGTCGCCGTTTCGACGGATCTGCCGCCGGTTCGGCGCCGATGTCGTCGTTACCGAATTCCTTTCGGCTGAGGCGATCCGGCGCGAGAACGAAGCCACGCTGGCCAAGTTGCGCTTTGGTGCCGACGAGCGCCCCATAGGAGTGCAGATATTCGGCGCCGATCCCGAGGCCATGGGCGACGCGGCCCGACTCGTTTCCGACGTGTTTCAACCGGAGTTCATCGACATAAACTTCGGCTGCCCGGTGAAGAAGGTCGTGAAGCGGAACGGCGGATCGGGTTGTCTCAAGGACCTCGGACTTGTGGACTCGGTTATCCGCTCAGTCGCGCGAGCTACGAGTCTTCCGGTCACCGTCAAGATTCGAAGCGGCTGGAACGAGGAGATGCGCAACCCGGTGGAAATCGCTCTCCGTTGTCAGGATGCGGGCGCCACCGTGCTCACGCTTCATCCACGCACGCGCGCGCAGATGTACAGTGGCGCGGCGCGGTGGGACGAGATTGCGGCTGTCGTAAGCGCGCTCGAAATTCCTGTTCTCGGAAACGGCGACATCAAGACGGCGGAGGGTGCCGTCGAGATGAAGCGGCAGACCAATTGCGCCGGCGTGATGATCGCGCGCGGCTCGTTCGGTCAGCCGTGGATCTTCGATCAGACACGCGACATTCTCGAGGGACGTCCCAAGCGCGCGGCGCCACCGGTGGCAGAGCGCTTTGCGATCGCGATGGAACATGCGCACATGGCGGAAGAATTCGAGCTCGACCCCCGAGGTGCGGCAGTCGAATTCCGCAAGCACCTGGGCTGGTACGTGAAAGGGCTCCCGGGCTCCGCCGAACTTCGCAAGAAGCTGTACGCGGTCAATTCAGTGTCGGAAGTCGAAGTGATCTTCGAAGACTATCTCGCGCAACCACACGACGCGCGCTTCACGGAATCCGATGCTTCAAGCTGTTCCGACGAACTTGCGAACGAAGCAGTCGCCTCGGCCGCCTAGACAGGCGACGCAGAACGCCCCGGAGCACAGTCCGCCGATAGCGGATGTTCTTGCGGATACCCGTGAGCTGCTTGGTGCATTTCAGGCATCGGTGTGGGACGCCACAAACGCGGAAGCAGAGCCGGTCCTGGTCGATTTCGTAACTGCTGATTCGCTTCCTCCGGAACTGGACGACAAGTCTGCAGGCCTCATCGCATGGGCCGCGCATCAGAATCCCGGAGAGATCTGCAGTGATGGGGAGCAGGCAGGAATTGCCGCAACGCCGCTGCCATCGTCGTCAGGGTCACGGCAGGTACTTCTCGTGGCTGCCGGAGACCGGACGCCCCTCAAGCAATCGAGGGAGCAGTTGCGGAAGTGGCTGCCGCGGCTTGCACGCCGCCTCGCAACGCTGCAGTCGCTGATAGATGCCCAGGCGGCCGCAGCGAAGGCGGAGCGGCATGCGGATCTGTTGCTGCTTACCGCCACGCAGCTTCAGGATCACCGTTCCATGACGGATCTTGGCACGTCGCTCTGCACGGCAGCGTCGCACATGCTGGGCACACGAAAAGTCGCACTCGTCCGCTGGAACGCTTCCACTTCTTCGGGAGAGGTGGCGTACGCGATCCGCGGCCACGTTGTGGGCGCCGGCTCGATCGTCGCGCCCGACAGCCAGGTCGGTGCTGCGTGCGTCGGGGATTTCCCCGTTCTCATAGAGAATGCGAGCGACCGCGATCGCGGGTTCGTGGTCTTTGGCGGCGACGAGCCGGAGCACCGCCTGGGAGCGCTGGCGATCGTTCCGCTGCGCGGGATGGATGGGGTCATCGGCGCGCTCGTGATGGAGAGCGAAAACCCGATCCGGATTACCCCGACAGATGCGAAGAACCTGCGGTTGCTGGGCGTGATGGCCGCTCGTGCGCTGGAAACGGTTTGGGAGATCGAGGAGATCAACCGGCGCGCTCGAACGGACGCTCTGACGGGGCTGGCTAACAGGCAGCAGTTCGAGGAGCGGCTGAGCAGGATCGTCATGGAGACGAACCGGTTCGGCGGATCGTGTACGCTCATCATCGCCGACATCGACCGGTTCAAGCACGTGAACGATACCTTTGGCCACCAGGTTGGCGATGAGGTCCTAAGGCGTGTGGCGATAGCGCTTCAGGCGGAGATCCGCACCGTGGACCTATGCGCCCGATATGGAGGCGAGGAAATGGCTCTGCTGCTTCCCCAGACCGATTTGGCAGGCGGCAGTCAATTGGCGGAACGTCTGAGGGTCGCGGTCGGAGGGAAACCGTTCGTGATTCACGGCCGGGAGATTTCCATCACCATCTCGCTGGGCTTGGCGACCTATCCGGAAGGTGCTCGCGATCGGGACGAGCTGTTCAGCGCCGCCGACAGAGCGCTGTATGGCGCCAAACGGGCAGGTCGCAACCAGGTTGTAGCGGGCGGCCTTTAACGTTGGTGCTCAAGTACTTAGCCGCTCTACATAAAGCAGATTCTCAAGAGATTCAGCTATTTGTGTGGAAGCACGGGCCGACCGAATATGCAATTTTCACGTGGCGCGGCGCCCACTCCACGAGCGAAAGCTGTTAGATTGAGAGACGGGGGCGACCGGCTTCGACGGGGTTAGTGAAGCTGTGGCCGCGTGCCGAGGTTCCTGGAACCTCGTAAAAAAATCTGGGAATCTTCACAACTGCCAACGACAACTTGGCCCTGGCTGCGTAACCTACGCTCTGCGTAGTGATATGCACCTGCCTGAATCGGAGCGCTCCTGACGCGCTGACCAGGTATTGCAAATTCGGGATAGCGGACGGGGGCGGTCTCCCTCTGGCTGCGAAGCTCTAGAGACCTTGTCCTGCCGTAGCCCCGCCTTCCGGGTCGCGGCTGGAGAGACAAAGACGGAAGGCTACGCACGTAGATGCTGTGGTGAATCTTGCTTCGGACCGGGGTTCGAATCCCCGCGCCTCCACTGTAACAGAGAAAGAGCCAGCGACGGTCAGACCGTTGCTGGCTCTTTTTTCTTGCGGTGGAAAATGAACTCGGGTGCGAGCGCGACGCCGATTATCGTCGTGGGGATGATCTGCAGCGCCTGGATCAGAACCGCGACTCCCACCGCATTCGCTTCCACCACTCCGAAGGGGGCAACTGCGAGCGCGTAGGCGAACTGGAAGAAGCCCACATTGCCGGGCGTTGCACGGACGATCAGTGAAACATTGACCGCGAGCAATCCCGCGAGAGTTCCCTGAATCGGGAGGTGCATCTGCACCGCTCGCGCCGCGTACGCGAAGGTGGCGAGCTGTCCCAGCCATGCCGCGATCGTGAGTATCAGCAACGGAACAATACGCGCGCCCGTCGCCAGCTCGCGCATGCTTCCGCCGAAGTCTCCGAACCATGCCCGCGCGCGGCCCTTCCAGTCGCGCGGAATGGCGCGGCGCTCCGGTACGTGTTCGACGTCCGGCTCAGGTGCTGTGCGGGCGAGCCACACGAGCGCGACAGCGATCGCGACCAGCGCGATCAGCGCCGGCCACCGCAGACTTTCAAACTGCGGCGGCAGCGTGAACATCATCATCCCCGCAACGAGCATGATGACGAAGCCTATCGGATCGAAGAGTCTGTCGAGCGCTGCAGTTGCGAGAATTCTCGCAGATGCAACGCCGCTCTTTCGTGTCACGAAGAGAATCCTCGCGGCGTCCCCACCATTGGCGATCAGAACGTTGTTCAGGCCGGCGCCGGCAAATGTGGCGCGCGTCGCAAGCGCCAGGGAGGGTGATCCCACCGCGCGGAGCAGTATCCACCACCGCACCGCGCGAAAGACCAGCGTCAACAGGTTCGCCGCGAGTGCGGCGAGCAGAAGCGGTCGCGATGCGTGGATCATCGCGCTCCACGCCTGGCCCCAATCCACCTTCCGCGCGAAGACAATCAGCAGAACGATTATGGCGGCCGACACTGCCACGCGCACCAGCTTGCCGACTTTCGCTTTATTCACTTGGGCAGTGTCTCGAAGGTGTAACCGCGCTGGTGGAGACCGTCCAGAATTTCCGGCACAGCCTGCGCTGTCTGAATGCGGTCACCCACGGGGTCGTATCCATCCCCGTCGTGTAGTAGCAAGATGTAGCCCGGCCGAGCGCCATCCACCGTTCTGGCCACGATTGTATCGGCGCCAGGCCGGTCCGTGTCCCAGACGCCGAGGGACCAACCGACTGTGCGTTCGCCGAGGGAACGTGCTATCGAAGTGACCCACGGACTCCTGAACCCATGGGGAGCGCGGAAGAAGAGGGGCGTGACTCCGCACGCTGCCTCGATCGCCCGCTTGCCGCGGGCGAGATCCTCACGCACGTAGGTTGCGCTCCGGAAGTGCAGTTTGCGATGGAAGTATCCATGGTTGCCGATCTGATGGCCTTCTGCCGCCGCTCGCCGGGCGATTTCCGGCCAGCGCTCCACGTGTCTTCCCAGAAAGAAGAACGTAGCCTGGACGCCTGCGCGGCCCAGTGCGTCCAGGATCATCGGAGTCGCGTAGGGGTTGGGGCCGTCATCGAAGGTCAGCGAGACAACCGGGCCGCCGGATGGCAACCGATGCAGGACGGACCCGAACACGGAGCTGTTTCTGTGAAACGCGCCGTACGCCGCCGTCCCCGCCGCTGCAACCGCGGCGGCTACGGGAAGGATCATGCTGCCGCTGATCTTCTTGCGAGAACGTTGTCGTACTGTTCGAGCACTCGCTGCGTCACCTTCGGCCACGAGTACTGCTCGGCTTCCCGCCGGCCCGTCTTTCCCAGCCGTGTCCGAAGCGTCTCGTCATCAAGCAGCGTCACCATGGCGTCGGCGAGCGCATCGCGATTGCCGCACGGAACCATGAGGGCTTCGCGGCCATCCTTGACGACGTCGCGGAATCCAAGGATGTCAGAGCAGACCACCGGCGTCTCGCACGCCATGGACTCGAGAAGCGTAATGCCGAACGATGCCTTGGTGGTGGGGCAGGCGTACATCGCCGCGTGCGCGTAGTAGCTCGGTCGACCCTTGAGCACAGAGCCGACGAAGGTGATGTCGGGATCGTTGCCTGCCGCACGGAAATAATGCTTGCGAAGCGGGCCGTCGCCGACGACGACCAGCTGCGCCTCGCGATTCCGCCCCCTCACTCTCTGGAACGAATCAATGAGCGTGGTCAGCCCGTTACGGGGATCGAAGCGTCCCAGGAAGAGCACCGCCGGAACGTCGCGCCGAATTCCAGGGGGAAAGGGAGCGTGTGGATTGAAGATGTTGACGTCGATCCCGTTCGGGATGACGGTCCAGTCCGCTTCAAAGTACCGATCCAGCGCGATGGTCGTGGAGTGCGACACGGCTATTGCCACATCCAGCATGTCGAGCCGGCGCTGAAAATACTTCCGCCCCAGCTGATACCCGATGGACTTGTCGAAATAGGTGTGAAAGGTTCCGATAGTCGGGCAGTCCGCTTCCTCGATCGCAAGGATGGGGAGGACGGGACTGAGTGGCGAGTGGACATGTACGATATCGTATCGTCCTTCACGCAACGCGCGCCGCATATCGGAGCGGAGCGACATCCCGACAGTGATCCGCGCCTGCGATCCATTGGCGTATATCGCCTGGCTGCGGCCGATCCTGATCACACCCGGCTCCTCGCGCGCGCCGGCGAGGTTCGACGTGATGATATCCACATGATGCCCGAGTTGGCGGGCCTCGCGTGCGAAGAAGTGCACGTGCTCGCAGATGCCGCCGAGGTGAGGGTAGTAGTACTCCGTCACGAGGGCGATTCTCAGGGGGCGAGGAGGCGCCAGACTGAGGATGGGGCCGGCGACCGCCGATGAGTACGCGCTATTGCTTAGCGGTTGACTCAAGAGCGGCATGGGCAGCGGCGAGCCGAGCAATAGGGACGCGATAGGGTGAGCATGAGACGTAGTCGAGGCCGATGGCGTGACAGAATGCCACCGATCGCGGCTCGCCTCCGTGCTCGCCGCAGATTCCCAATTTAATGCCCGGCCGTGCGATTCGGCCATCCTCGGCGGCCATCCTGATCAGCCGACCGACTCCACGGGTGTCCAGCGTCTGGAACGGATCATCCGGAAAGATGCCGCTTTCCACGTAGGAGGGAAGGAAACGTCCGGCGTCGTCGCGGCTGAGTCCGTAGGTCGTCTGGGTCAGATCGTTTGTTCCAAAGCTGAAGAACTCGGCCTTTTCCGCGATTGCACCCGCCGTGAGTGCGGCCCGAGGCAGTTCTATCATAGTACCAATCAGATACGGAACGGTTTCCCCCATCACCCCAAGTACCGATGCCGCCGCGTTTTCCAGAATGGCGCGCTGGTTGTCGAATTCGGACACATCCGATACGAGCGGTACCATGATCTCCGGGTATACGTCGATACCTCGCCGTTTGGCCTTCACCGCTGCCTCGAAAATGGCCCGCCCCTGCATCTCGGTGATCTCGGGGTAGGTGATTCCGAGCCTGCAGCCACGGTGCCCGAGCATCGGGTTCGTCTCGCGTAGCCCTTCCACGATGCGCTGGAGGTCGGCGCGCGGAATGTCGAGCGTACGCGCCAGCAGCTTGCTCTCTTCCCCGCCGTGCGGGAGAAACTCGTGCAGCGGTGGATCCAGCAGCCTGATCGTGACGGGGAGCCCGTCCATCGCTTCAAAGATCCCCTCAAAGTCATTTCGCTGCATCGGAAGCAGCTTGGCGAGCGCTCGGCGTCTTCCGGATTCATCGCGTGCGATGATCATCTCGCGCATCGCATGAATGCGCTCGCCCTCGAAGAACATGTGCTCGGTGCGACAGAGCCCGATGCCCTCGGCGCCGAAGTTGCGCGCGACACGCGCGTCGCGAGGAGTGTCGGCGTTCGCGCGAACCTTCAGAGTCCGAACGTCGTCGGCCCATTCCAGGAGCTGGTCGTACGCCTGATACAGCGGCGCCATGCGCTCGGGGAGCGTTCCGTTCGTCACCTGGACGACTTCGCTCGGTATGGTCGGCAACGCACCCGCGAAGACGCGCCCCGTCGCTCCATCGAGCGTCAGGTAGTCGCCTTCGTTTATCGTCGTGCCATCCACGGTAAGGCGGCGGTGTTCAACATCGACGTGGATGTCGCGGCAGCCAACCACGGCACACTTGCCCATTCCGCGGCACACGACAGCCGCATGGCTGGTCATGCCGCCGCGGGCCGTAAGGACGGCACGTGCAGCCACGATCCCGTGAAAGTCTTCCGGGGTGGTCTCTTCCCGAATCAGGATGACGGCGACCCCTTCGGCGGCCCGCGTCTCCGCCGTGTCCGGGTCGAACACTGCAGCGCCGCTGGATGCGCCGGGACTGGCGGGGAGGCCCACGCAAAGTGGTTTTGCGCGCGCCGTCGGGTCAATTATCGGATGCAGAAGCTGGTCGAGCTGCCCGGCTGGAACCCGGAGCACCGCTTCCCGCGTGGTGATGAGTCCTTCGGTCACCATGTCGCGCGCGATGCGAACGGCGGCAGCAGCTGTGCGCTTTCCAGTGCGCGTCTGCAACAGGTAAAGCTTGCCGCGTTCCACGGTGAACTCGATGTCCTGCATGTCACGGAAGTGCGTCTCGAGCCGCAGCTGCGTATCCATGAGCTGCTCGAACGAACCCGGAAGGAGACTGGCCATCTGATCGATCGCGATAGGCGTCCGAATGCCGGCGACCACATCCTCACCCTGAGCGTTTATGAGGAACTCGCCGTAGAACGTCCGCTCCCCAGTGGAGGGGTCGCGCGTGAACGCGACGCCGGTTCCTGAATCATCGCCGAGATTTCCGAATACCATCGCGACGATATTCACTCCAGTGCCGAGGTTCTCAGGGATCGAGTTCACGCGGCGATAATCACGCGCCTTCTTGAGCGTCCACGAGCGCCACACTGCCTCAATGGCGCCCCACAGCTGCTCCCTGGGGTCGGTCGGGAAGGGATTTCCCGTCCTGTTGCGAACGACGGCCTTGAATTCCTCGACGAGGTTGCGCAATGCATCCTCGCTCAGCTCCGCGTCGGTTTCTACGCCCGCGGTCATCCGCTTGGACGCGAGCAGATGTTCGAAGGAGCTTCCGGACACTCCAAGCACGACATCGGCGTACATCTGAATGAAACGTCGGTACGAGTCGTAGGCAAACCTGGCGCTTCCACTTGCGCGCGCGAGGCTGGCCACGGTCATGTCGTCCAGTCCGAGGTTCAGAATAGTTTCCATCATTCCCGGCATGGAAACGGAAGCACCGGAGCGCACCGAAACGAGCAGCGGGTTGGTAGGGTCACCGAACTTCTTGTCGGACACCTCTTCGAGTCGTGCTACGTTGCGGTCCACTTCGGCGCGCAACTCGTCCGAGTACGTGCCGTGCTCGAGGTATTCGATGCACTCGCTACAGGCTATGGTGAATCCCGGCGGAACAGGTACGCCGAGATTGGTCATCTCGGCGAGATTGGCTCCCTTGCCACCGAGCTCGACGCGCATTTCCCTGGTTCCTTCGGCCTTGCCCGCTCCGAAGAAATAGACTTTCTGCGACACCATCAGCAGCCGCAGCCGAAACGGAGCTTGTCCGGATCAGTCGGGGGTGCGGTGGGATAATCACCGGAAAAGCAGGCGTGGCAGAATCCGTCCGGACCATCGGGGACTGCGTTCAACATTCCGTCGAGCGACAGGTAACCGAGCGAGTCCACGCCGATGTGGGCGGCGATCTCGTCGATCGAAAAGTTTGCGGCGATGAGATCCTCACGGTTCGGGGTATCTATCCCATAATAGCACGGCCCGGTAACCGGTGGCGAGCTGACGCGCATGTGAACCTCTACAGCTCCCGCCGACCGCACCATCGCGACCAGTCCGCGGGTTGTGGTGCCACGAACAATTGAATCGTCGACCATGACGACGCGCTTGCCCTGGAGTACTTCGCGCACGGCGTTGTACTTCACCTTCACCTTGGCGTCGCGGCCGGACTGATCCGGCTGAATGAAAGTTCTTCCGACGTAGTGATTGCGAATGAGAGCAAGCTCATACGGCGTATGCGACTCCTCGGCGAACCCGAGCGCCGCGGAGTTCGAGGAATCGGGTACTGCGAACACGAGATCGGCGCCTGGTGCCGGGACCTCGCGCGCGAGCTGCCTCCCGAGCGCGCGGCGGGCTCGATCAACAGATCCGCCGAAGACGCGGCTATCGGGGCGCGCAAAATACACGTATTCGAACACGCAACGCGTGGAGGTCTTGCGCTCGAAGGGAAATATCGAACGAATGCCGTCGCGGTCCACAGCGATGATCTCGCCGGGTGCAACCTCACGAATAGCTGTAGCGTTCACGATGTCCAGGGCGCAGGACTCGGAGGCGAACACGATTGCTCCATCGACTTCGCCCATCGCTAACGGCCGCCAGCCACGCGGATCGCGCGCCGCCAGGAGCGTGTCGCCGATGATGGCAACCAGCGAATATGCTCCTTCGACGGGAGCGAGAGCTGCAGCGAGCCGCTCCTCGGGCCGGCCCGCCTGCAATGCCTTTGCGATTCGGTGAACTATTACTTCGGAATCGATGCTGGAGGAAAAAATGGACCCCTCGTCCTCGAGCTGCGTACGAAGCTCCGTCGCATTGACCAGGTTTCCGTTATGCGCGAGGGCGATATGACCGTCGCGCGAGCGCGCCAGAATAGGCTGCGCGTTCTCGATGGTCGAACTCCCGGCAGTACTGTATCGCGTGTGGCCGATGGCAAGCCTCGCGTCCAGCGGCGCATTGCGTGTGCTCGCTTCCGAGATGAGCCCCATTGAACGAGTAGCACGTGCAGTTCCCTCCGGGCTCACAGATACCATACCCCACGATTCCTGGCCGCGATGCTGCAACGAATACAGCCCAAGCTGGGTCAACGACGCTGCGCGGTCGTCACCGAAAATGCCAAATACGCCACACATCTATCGCTTCACCCTTCGTTCCCTTCGAGAACGATGTCTTGAGCCGAGGATTCCATGATTCGTGCAATCGTCAAGTGGTACGCGTCCGCGAGCCGATCGGTTCCCACGTTGAGCGACTTATTGCGAATTCGAATCGAGAGCCCATGCGCAGGATCCGTTACGGTTCCAATGCGGCGCGCGGAAACACCGTTACGAGTTGCGAGGGCGATGACGCCGTCCGGATCGCCAGTGGAAATCACGATGCGCGCCTGCGCCTCACCGAACAGAACAGCTCGCGCCGGGAGTGCGTCCCAGTGCGAGAGATCAATGTCCGCTCCGAGTTGACTGCGCTCGTCTGCCATCACGCATTCCGCCAGAGCGACCCCGAGACCACCGTCGCTGCAATCGTGCGCAGACGATACGAGTCCACCGCGAATCGCTTCGAGGAGCGAGCTGATCGTGGCGCGCTCGAGCGCGACGTCACATCGCGGAGGCGAACCCGCCGTCGCGCCATGGATCGAAGCGAGATATTCGCTCCCACCGATTTCTTCCGTGCACTCGCCGAGCAGGACGATTGCGTCGCCTGGAGTCCGGAATGTCGCCTGCGTGATCTGCTCGATGGAGTCGATCGCGCCAACCATGCCGATTACCGGCGTGGGGTGCACACTGCCGGTCGGGCTTTCATTATAGAACGACACATTGCCGCCGGTCACCGGCGTTTCCAGCTCGAGGCACGCTTCGCGCATGCCGGCGACAGCCTCGGTAAACTGGAAGAAAACCTCCGGACGGGTGGGATTGCCGAAATTGAGACAATTGGTAATCGCGAGTGGCCGCGCTCCCGTGCAGGCCACGTTGCGCGCTGCCTCCGCTACCGCGATCCGGCCGCCGACTCGAGGTTCGAGCGCAACATAACGCCCATTGCAGTCGGTTTTCACGGCGATCGCCCTGTCGGTGCCGCGTATGCGCAGGACAGCCGCGTCGCCGCCGGGTCCCGCCACGGTGTTCGTGCGAACCGTAGAGTCGTACTGCTGGTATGCCCACCGCTTGCTTGCGATTGTCGGAGTGGACAACAACCGGAGAAGTGTCCACGCGGGATCGCTCTCCTCGGGCAGTTCTTCGATCGCAGCCGTGTCAACCGCACGTCGCGAGATCGCATCGTTTCCTTCGGCAGCGGGAACGTCGTACCGCGGGCATTGCGTCACGAGATCGGAGCCCGGGAATTCGGCCACGACGCGGTCGCCTTCCGTCACCCTGTAAACTGGTTCCGCGATCACCTCACCGATCACTTCTGCCGTCAAGTCCCACTTGAAGAGGATCTCGCGAACAGCATCTTCGTGCCCCTTCAGCGCTACCACTAGCATCCGTTCCTGCGACTCGCTGAGAAGAATCTCGTACGGAGTCATTCCCGTTTCACGAACCGGAACTCTGCTCGTGTCGATCGTGACGCCCACGTCGCCGCGCGCGGCCATCTCGGCGGAAGAGGAGGTCAGGCCCGCGGCGCCCATGTCCTGGATCGCGACGATGTGCCCGCTACGAATGAGCTCGAGACTCGCTTCGAGGAGCAGCTTCTCGGTGAATGGATCGCCGACCTGAACGCGCGGCCGTTTGGCCTCGCTGGCTTCGGAGAGGTCCTCCGACGCGAACGATGCGCCGTGGATACCATCTCGACCGGTTCGCGCGCCCACGCAAAGAATGGGATTGCCGACGCCCTCTGCTTTTGCGCGTATGAGCTCGTCCTCGCGCAATACGCCGACGCACATCGCGTTCACGAGCGGATTCCCATCGTACGCTGCATCGAACACAATCTCGCCTGCAACAGTCGGGACGCCTACACAGTTGCCATAGTCTCCGACGCCCTTGACGACGCCCGCGAACAGATACCGGTTGCGTGCGCTGTCGAGTGAGCCGAATCGCAGTGAGTTCAACATTGCGATCGGCCGGGCACCCATTGTGAATACATCGCGAAGGATGCCGCCCACTCCGGTGGCCGCGCCCTGATACGGCTCCACGGCAGATGGATGATTGTGAGACTCGATCTTGAATGCGATTGCGATGCCGTCACCGATTGCCACCACACCGGCATTCTCACCGGGTCCCTGAATCACGGCTGCGCCTTCGGTGGGGAGCGTCTTGAGTGTGTTGCGCGAGTGCTTGTACGAGCAGTGCTCGTTCCACAGGGCACTGACGATCCCCAGCTCCGTGAAGGTTGGCGTTCGGCCAAGCATCGTGCGAACTCGCTCGAATTCGGGCGGGGTGAGACCGTGCTCTCGAACGAGGTCGGCCGTGATCTCCGGGTCGCCTGGTCGGGGCATTACTCGCGACATCTCAGACACCCACGCCGGCGAGAAGAGAATGGAACACGCCGAGGCCGTCTGGTGCGCCCAGGAGCGGATCAACGGCACGTTCGGGATGCGGCATCATGCCGAGTACGTTACCTCGCTCGTTCAGAATTCCCGCGATCGCGTTCAATGATCCGTTGATGTTGTATTCCTCGCCCGGGGAACCGTCCGGCGAGCTGTAGCGGAACGCAATGCGCCCTTCCGACTCGAGCTGGTTTATCACGTCGGGATCGGCTGCGTAACGACCGTCGCCGTGGGCGACGGGGATCCCTAGAGCCTGACCCTTGAAATATTCCCGCGTGAACATGATGTCCGCATTCTCGACTCTTATGCTTGCGACACGCGAGATGAATCGAAGAGATGCATTGCGGAGCAGTGCGCCCGGAAGCAATCCGGCTTCGCACGCCACCTGGAAACCGTTGCAAATCGCGAGGACCGGCGCGCCGCGGCGTGCGTGAGCGATGACCTCGTTCATGATGGGGCTGAAGCGCGCGATTGCTCCGGCTCGCAGGTAGTCGCCATAGCTGAACCCACCAGGGAGGATCACGACGTCGGATCCCTGGAGGTCGTGGTCCTTGTGCCAGAGATAAACGGATTTCTCTCCAAGCGCGTCGGCGGTGGCATGGAATGCGTCGTAGTCGCCGTTCGATCCGGGGAAGGTGACGATCCCGAACTTCAACTTGCGCGCCCTGCGATGAGGGCGGGCTGCTCAAGTGCAAAATCCTCGATCACGGGATTTGCCAGCAGCTTCTCGCACATCCGCTTCACTTCGGCGGCAGCGGCGTCAACTGATTCCGCATCGACATCCACGGTGACGAATCGTCCGACTCGAATGTCGGTGACCGTGTTGAACCCGAGCGTACGCAGCGCACCCGCGACTGCTGCGCCCTGAGGGTCCAGGATTCCGGGACGCGGGACGATCTGTACGGGTACGCGGTATGAATTCACTGATACCTCAATTGTCCGATGTTGGAGGAGACCCGTCTCCGGGTTCGCTATCGGGTCGGTCACGTTTCGGGCGCCGACGCCGCTTCCGTCTCCGCGCGACTGTATTCGCGCTCTGTATCTCACTTGGCGAGTACATGAGCGCTGTAGACTCGGCATGCGTAAGTCGCGGTTCCGGCTCATCGTCGTCTTCCGCATCCAGCGGCCCTTCAGTGTCACTTCCCGCGCGCATGCCGACGAGCCCGAGGAGCACGGTCTTGACCAGACCGAACAGAACGTACGCGAGGCACGCCGGGAAGAAGAACTGTTTCGGCACAAAGAAAACGCCAATGATCGTGCCCGCGACGACGAGAGTCCCGAGTATCTCTCGAAGGGAACGTATTCCCACCGTAGGCACGGCGGGGTAAGAGACATCGCTCACCATAAGCGCTGCGAGACCCGCCATCACGAACCGCAGCATGACATGCCAGGGCAGATTGGCGATGTTCGTGTCGGCGTAGAGGGTCGTCTGGCTGAACCAGTAATACGTCGCGAGCGTCAGGCCCGCCGCAGGACTCGGAAGTCCGTGGAAGTACTTCTTCGCACGTCCAGCCTGTTCAACATTGAAGCGCGCAAGCCTGAGCGCGGCGCAGGCTACGAACGCGAACGAGAACACCCAGTCCCACCCTTCGCGATTGAGCACCGCGAAGTACATGATCATCGCCGGCGCGACGCCGAACGATACGATGTCAACCAGGGAGTCGAGTTCCGAGCCGAGCGGCGTGCCGGTATTGGTTGCTCTCGCGACTCGGCCGTCGAGAACGTCGAAGATTCCGGCGAGGACCACGTAAAGGCCGGCCTTGATCGGATCGCCCCGTGACGCCGCGACGATGGCAAAGATGCCGAAGAACAGATTCGCGATCGTGAGACCGCTGGGGAGCATTATCACCGCGCGCCGCATCGGGCGACGGGTTCGTGTTGCCTCGCCCCTTGGACTCATTTCGCAAGCTCCGCGAGCACGGTTGTACCGGCGGTCGTGATGTCCCCGAGTTTGGCGTTCACCACAGCGTCGGTCGGGATGAACACATCAACGCGTGATCCGAACCGGATGATCCCGAATCGCTGGCCCTGATGCGCTTCGTCACCGACCTTGCTGTAGGTGACGATTCGTCGCGCAATCAGTCCGGCGATCTGTCTCGTCAGAATCCTGACGCCACCCGGCGTGATGATACCCACCGACATCTGTTCGTTTTCGAGGCTCGACTTTTCCGCTGCCGCGTTGAGAAACTTCCCCTTGTTGTACCAGACGAAGTCCACCTTGCCGTCCACCGGATAGCGGTTCACGTGGACGTTGAAGACATTCATGAAGATCGAAATGCGTGTAGCGGGCCCGTGAACGAAGCGAGGCTCGTCGACCTGCGTGATCATGAGGATCTTGCCGTCGGCGGGAGCGACAATCAGCGCGGGCCCGCGCGGCCCGGTGCGTTCCGGGTCGCGGAAGAAATAAGCGCACCAGAGGGCGATCACGGTTACAACCATGGCGAGAAGCCAGAGCGGCCAGGACCGGAACTGCAACGCCGCGGCAAATACAAGCAGTGCCGCTACGACGCCGAGGCCTATGAACGGCCAACCTTCACGCGCGAAGCTCAAGAGCTGATACCAGTGATTAATGGTGATCCTGTGAGCCGCTCGAAGGCGTCGAGGTAGCGTCGCGACATCGCGGCGATGACGTCAGCCGGAATAGCCGGGCCGGGTGCGTCGCCGTTCCACTCACCTTCATCGCGGAGTGATTGCAGGTAATCGCGCAGCGGCTGCTTGTCGAAGCTCGGCGGGGTACGTCCGGCACGCCATGTATCGCGCGCCCAGAATCTGGAGCTGTCTGGAGTCATCACTTCGTCTACCAATATAACGGAACCGTCCAGCTCGCCGAATTCGAACTTCGTATCAGCGAGGACGAGTCCCGCTCGCTCGGCGACATCGCTGCCGAAGCGAAACAGTTCAAGGGACACGCGCTCCAGCTCCGAAGCGACGGAACCGAGTACAGATCGCGCCTGCTCGCGGGAGATGTTCTCGTCGTGGCCCGACTCTGCCTTGGTCGCGGGCGTAAAACGCGGGTGATCGAGCTTCGCGCTTTCCAGCATGCCAACCGGCAGCGGCTCGCCCGCAAGCCCACCGGTGGCGTGATATTCCTTCCATCCACTTCCGGATATGTAGGCGCGTACGACGCATTCGACCGGGAAGACCGTCGCGCGCCTTGCGAGCATGGCGCGGCCGCGGAGTGCTTCCAGATCATTTGCGAGTGCCGGAACCTCGCGCACGATCTCCTCGGCGTCCGCCGAAATCATGTGGTTGGGGACGAAGCTGATCTGCCGAAGCCACCAGGCCGTGAGCTGCGTGAGCACCGCGCCCTTGTGCGGCACGGGATCATCGAGCACTACATCGAAAGCGCTGACGCGATCGGTTGCAACGAGCAGGATGCGATCGGTATCCACCTCGTATACGTCACGAACCTTGCCGTGCATGAGAAGACGCAGTGGAAGATCACTGCGGCGGAGGGCAGCCGTCATACTCGAAGCGCCTCGTCCGACGGAGATTCGTTTGCGCGGGACAGCAGCGGGTACACGACTTCGTCGAGGAACTCCGTCACCTGTTCGCGGGCTCGCCCGACGAAGCGTGATGAATCCAGCAATGTGAGAAGGTCATCCAGATCAACGTTGAAATCGGGATCGGCGGATAGTCTGTCGAGCATGTCATTACGCGGAGCGCCATCCTTGACCGCGGTCGCTGCGGCGACGCTGTGGCGGCGAATCACTTCATGCGCAACCTGTCGGTCGCCTCCGGATTCAACGGCGCGGACAATAATCTCTTCCGTAGCCATGAAT
>JALYYT010000280.1 GCA_030946285.1 Gemmatimonadota bacterium | reverse complement strand
CCTCGCCCGTTCAGGAGACGTCGTTCGGCGGCGGACTGGGCGTGCCGATAACGCTCGACCGTGTCACGCTGGACATGTCGCTGCTCCGGAGCAACCGTACGGGTGTGGCAAACGTGAGCGAGCACGCGTACAACCTGAGTTTCGGGCTGCAGGTACGGCCGTAACGTAACGTGGACCCCGAACAGCAGCCTCCGCTGATCCTCGTTGCCGATGATGTGCCGGCGAACGTGGAGCTGCTGTTCGATCAACTCGAGACGCTCGGTTTCAGGACGATCGCAGCAATCGATGGTCCATCCGCGATAACGGCGTGCATCGAGCACAAGCCTGATCTGTGCATTCTCGACGTCTCCATGCCAGCCGGAGATCTTGGCGTCGATCATCGCTCGACCGGGTTCGAGGTGTGCCGCCGCCTCAAGCGTGATCCTCGAACGTCGCGAATTCCCATCATCTTCGTCACGGCGCTCAACGACACGACTGACCGCGTGAAGGGAATCGAGGCAGGTGGCGACGATTTCCTCACGAAGCCGCACAGCCGCCTCGTGCTTGGCGCGCGTGTGCGAAGTCTTCTCAAGCTCAAGGCGGCTACCGACGCACTCGAGGAGAGCTACAAGAAGTTGCGTGAACTGGAGAGAGTGCGCGACGATCTCATGAAGATGATCGTGCATGACCTCAAGACGCCACTCACCTCCGTGCTCGCGACGCTCGAGATGGTCGGTGATGGTGACTTCGGGGATGTGACGATTGACCAGCGCCGCGCACTGAACGACGCTGAACAGAAGGCGGAAGAACTCCTGGGGCTGATCGGCGACCTCCTGGAAGTCGCGAAGGTGGAGGAGACCGGCATCGTGTTGAACCTTGAACCGATCGCATCCGGGGCGTTCATAACCGAGGTTCTTCATGAGTGGCATGTGCGCTTCACTCAGGAAGGTGCTCGCGTCGACACTCTGATCGCCGAGGATGCGACCACCTTCGACGGCGACAAGGCGCTGCTCAAGCGTGTGTTCTCCAACATCCTCCAGAACGCGCTGACGCACTCCGGCAGCGCCATCGAGCTCAAACTTGGCGTCCGCGGCGAGGGCGATGGTCTGCTTTTCTCGATTCAGGACAACGGCCCGGGAATTCCTGAGGAGTTCCACGATCTAATCTTCCAGAAATTCGGCCGGGTCAAGACCGCGCACGTTCCGCGTGTGCGGAGCTCCGGGCTGGGCCTCGCCTTCTGCAAGTTGGTGGTCGAAGCACATGGCGGTCGTATCTGGGTGAAAAGCTCGCCAGGCGAAGGGAGCACGTTCTACATACACCTGCCCGCTCACGTTCCAGCCAACTCCCGTTGACCGAATGACACGTCCCACTGTGTACATAGAGACTTACGGCTGTCAGATGAATGTATCCGACACCGAACTGATGCTCGGCAAGCTGACGGCGTCGGGTTACGAGGCGGTCGACTTGCCTGATGGCGCCGACGTGATACTCGTCAACACGTGCGCGATCCGCGATCATGCAGAACAGCGCGTCATCGGCCGACTTGGTGAACTCAAGCGCCACATGGCGCCCAATTCGGTGATGGGCGTCACAGGCTGCATGGCGCAGCGGCTGGGCCCGGTGCTGCTGGAGCGCACGCCGCACGTAAGCATCGTGATTGGCCCGGACGGTTATCGCGCGCTTCCGAATCTGATCGACAGCGCGCGCCGCGGAATTCGTGCGTCCGAGACGGACTTCGACATGGAGGAGCACTACGAGGACTTCAAGCCTCGCCGTTTCGACAAGGTGAAGGCGTGGATCCCCGTGCAGCGTGGCTGTGACTACCGGTGCACGTACTGCATCGTTCCGTACACGAGAGGACCTGAGCGCAGCCGCTCGCTGGCCGATGTCGTACGAGAGACAGAGCAGGTGGTCTCGGAAGGGATGTCGGAGGTCGTGCTGCTCGGACAGACCGTGAATTCATACAACGACGGTCACTCCGATTTCGCCGACCTGCTTCGCGCGGTGGGCGCGGTGGATGGCATCCGTCGCGTTCGTTTCACGAGTCCTCACCCGAACGACTTCAGCGACCGCGTCATAGAGGCGATCGCGGGTACCCCTGCGGTCTGCGAGCACGTGCATCTGCCGATGCAGTCGGGATCGTCGCGCACGCTAAAGAGAATGCTTCGCCGCTACACGCGCGAGGGATACATGGAATGTGCGGAGCGGCTGCGTGACGCGATCCCCGGTCTTTCCCTCACCACCGACATAATCGTCGGTTTTCCGGGAGAGACAGAAGCCGAGTTCGAAGAAACGCTCAGCGCCGTGCGCGAGGTTGGCTTCGACGATGCGTACACTTTCAAGTTCTCCATGCGTGATGGCACTCCGGCCACGCGGCTTCCTGCCGATCTCGCCGTGTCCGACGAGGTCGCCAGCGATCGCCTCGGCCGCTTGATCGCAACAGCGCGCGACGGTGCACGGTCGCGCAACATGAAGCTGCTCGGCGAGAAGCGTGAGGTGCTGGTCGAGAAGGCAGCGCGGCGCGGCGGCCTGCTACAGGCACGCACGCGGGACTTCAAGACCGTGATCATTCCAGGCGAGACAGAGCTGATTGGCGAATATGTCACTGTAGAGCTCACTGGAACGACCGGCTCGACCTTCACGGGAGCGGTCGTACATGCCCGCGAACCCCTGCCGATGCGGTAAAGGGAAGTGGGCGTAAGGAATCGGATAAGCTGGATCGACGGCGCGGGCGACAGCTTTGTACGGTCCACCAGCCCGATCATTCCTTGCCGCTCATCACCTGGGTTCTTCTGTGTGTGGCCGGCGGTCTCATAACCGGCTATGCCATGCCGTGGCAGCTTGCCGCCGGCGTCTGCGGTGCACTTGCCTGGCTGGCAGCCGCAGATTTGATCGAGATGCCTTGCGTGATCTACTTCGCGGCGGCGTGCGCGATATCGGTGTCCGACGGGCAGCACAGTCTCCATCGCAAGGTTATCGCAGCGCCTGACGGTGCCGCGCTGAACGAGCGCATGCGAATGCGTGCTAGCGCTGCGATAGATTCGGCATTCGGAGAAGATGCGCCGATCGCACGCGCTCTTCTGGTCGCCGACCAGAGCGAAATCCCGCGAGACGTGAAGCGCATGTATGCCGATGCCGGCATCGTGCACATGCTCGCGATCTCCGGACTTCACGTGTCGATTGTGGCGACATCGCTCGCGCTACTGATGTCGCTCATTCGAATCCCGACGCGCACCGCGTCGCTTCTCACTGCCGCCATCATCATCGCGTATGTATTCATGCTCGGCTTTCCGGCGCCGGCGCTGCGCGCCGCCGTCATGGTCTGTGTCACGACTGGAGCACGCGTGTACCAGCGTCATGCATCGCGCTGGAGCGTGCTCGCGCTGGGCGGCCTCGTGCCGCTGACCGTGCCTGCCACGGTGACGGAGGCAGGATACCAGCTAAGCATGGCCGGTATGGCGGGCGTGATGGCCGCCGCTGTGCTTTCCCGAAGATTCGCCATCGCAGCGGGCCGGACCTGGACCGCCGCGCTGGTGCGATCGCTGATGGTATCAACAGTTGCGACGCTCGCGACCGCGCCCCTCGTCGCGGCCTGGTTTGGGAGGTTGAGTCTCATCGGGCCGCTCACCAATGTGTTTGCCGATCCTGTGATAGCACTCCTGCAGCCGATTCTCTTTCTATCGCTCGTGCTGTCGCCGTGGCCTGCGATGTCCCGCTTCGTCGCGAATGCGGCACACCCGTTGCTCCTCGCGTTCCAGGAAATAGCGCGCCGCGCGGCATCGGTTCCGCACGCCGCGATTGCGGTATCGCTTTCACCCGCGTCGACCATATTTTTCGCCATTGCTGCTGCCGCGCTCATCGTCGCGTGCAATTCGCGACTGCCCGCCCGGGCTGCCGTGCTGTGCGCAGGAGCTGCGGCGGTGGCGATCTTTTCAGCGTGAATCCATTGTATGAGTAAATGCTCGATTTGCTGAAACGAGCTGTTGCTGGTTCGCCAATTCGCATCGATCCGCGGATCCTGGACGACTACCCGGAACTGGCCGCCGTCCGGTGGCGGCGGGGCGGCCTTGCTGTCCGAATTGGTGGATGGGCGCTCGGCCAGAGTGCCGTTGCCGGAATCACCCTGGGCAGAACGGTGTTCCTGCAGGAGCCCGAAAAAGCGACTGTACGCCTGTTACTCCACGAGCTTGGCCATGTACGCCAGTTTCAGCGGGACAAAGCGTTTCCCATGCGTTACCTTTGGGAATCCATACGGCGTGGATACGCCCGGAACCGTTTCGAAGCAGAAGCCGATCAGTTCGCCGAGGAGGTGTTATGGTCAAGCACACAGCGACGTCCGTCGTAACCATCGAGCGGTACATCATCGAGCAGGAACGCCTCTACCCGGACGCGACGGGCGAGCTTTCCGGCCTGCTCTATGACATTGCGCTCGCGGCGAAGATGATCGCGAACAAGGTCCGCATGGCTGGCCTCGCCGACATCATCGGTTCCACCGAGAACGAAAACGTTCAGGGCGAGATTCAGCAGAAGCTGGACGTGCTGGCGAACGACATGATCATCAAGGCGCTCGATCACAGCGGACGTCTGTGCGCGATGGCTTCAGAGGAAGAGCCGGACATCATACAGATTCCCGACAACTTCCGTTGCGGCAAGTACTGCCTGCTGTTCGATCCACTGGACGGGTCGTCGAACATCGACGTGAACGTTCCGGTCGGCACGATCTTCTCAGTGGTCCGGAAGATCACTCGCGGCGCACGTGGCGAGATGGAAGACATGCTCCAGCCGGGCCGCCGGCAGGTTGCTGCCGGTTACATCATCTACGGCTCCAGCACGATGATGGTGTACACCACGGGACAGGGCGTGCATGGCTTCACCCTGGACCCGCAGATCGGCGAATTCCTGCTATCGCATCCGAACATCCGCATTCCCGAGCACGGGCGCTATCTCTCCGTCAACGACTCGTACGAGCAGGTCTGGGACGAGGACGTGCGCGCGCTGATGCGTCGGTATCGCGGCCTGGACGGCGTGCGAACGCCGATGAGCGTGCGTTACGTGGGATCACTCGTTGCGGATTTCCATCGCAACCTTCTTGGCGGGGGGCTGTTCGCGTATCCTGCGAACGAGAAGAATCCGCGCGGGAAGCTGCGTCTCCTGTACGAGGCCAACCCGCTCGCGTTCATCGTGGAGCAGGCGGGCGGGCTCGCGAGCAATGGAAGCGGACGCATCCTGGATGTCGAGCCGACAGAGCTGCATCAGCGCACGCCGCTTTTCATTGGCAGCAAGAGTGACGTCATCATGGCTGACAGGATGCTCGCCCATCCAGTTCTCGCCGAGCAGGCCTGAAGTCGGAAAATTCCGGTTCAGCCTTGTCTGATCGTTCGGTAAAGCGCGGCTCCGGGTCTTCGCAGGCAGTCGAAACCACATCGGGAATTCCGGTGAAGGTGGTGTATCGCCCGGACGACGCCGCGACGGAATACGTTCGCGACCTCGGCGATCCGGGCGAGTATCCGTACACGCGTGGTGTGCAGCGGAGCATGTACCGCGGCCGGCTGTGGACAATGCGACAGTATGCAGGCTTCGGAACCGCACAGGAAACCAATACGCGCTTCCGGCTGCTGCTCGAACGAGGCCAGACGGGTCTGTCAGTTGCGTTCGACCTCCCCACGCAGATGGGAATAGACTCGGACTCGCCACGTGCACTGGGCGAGGTGGGCCGCGCTGGCGTCGCGATAGATACGGTCGAAGA
>JALYYT010000279.1 GCA_030946285.1 Gemmatimonadota bacterium | reverse complement strand
CCCGACACCCCAGCCTCGGAGAGCGAGTTGCTGAGTTGCTGTAGAAGCGGACGTGGGTTGACGCGAATCGCGCCCGCGTTTGGATCATGTGCGTGGACTTCCGGGAAGGGAGTAAGCCCGTGATCGGCGGTCAGCGCAACCACGATGTCGCTCGGATTCCGGATTCGATATAGGGAGTCCAGAAAGACGCCAAGTGCCCGGTCGAGTCGAAGAATTTGATCGTGAACTTCGCGTGAGTCTGGTCCGAAGCGATGACCAATCGCATCGGTCGTAGAAAGCGAGACGGACAGTAAATCCGTCTGCGGTCCCGCGCCGAGATTCAACGCGTTCACGCCCGTCATCGCGAAATCGAGTGTCAATTCGTCCATCCACGGAAAATCGGCAAGCAGCCGGGCCGCCGTGTCGGGCGAGCTGGATTCAACGTGCGGAAATATGAAGTTGATGCCGTTGCTCTCTATCGGAACGCTATCCGGCTCACTGTAAGCGCCGTCCGGGAGTAGTGGCTGCCACACTTTTCCTGCACAGCTCGCGGGCAATTTTCGCGCGTTGAAAACGCGAACCCACTCTGGCAGGCTCGAGCCGTAATACGTGCTCGTTGTAAAAATCCCATTGGGTGCGTACCAGAAAACAGGCTGCCTGGATCTGCCGATGGGAAGGATCGCCGCCCGATCCTTCCTGGAAACGGAAAGAATGCGGGCCCGAGGGTCTTTTGCTATGAGCCAATCCGTTAGCGTCGTTCCGCGAAAACGAAACGGCGATGCACCGAGGCCGGCAGCATCTACGAGAGTGACGGTTGTGTCGTTTACCCCCGCGGTATTCGCGGATATACCTGTATGTACCGGATATCGGCCCGACATTATCACCGAATGCCCAGGCGCTGTCTCCGTTATCGCGTGATCCTGGAATCCGTTGGTGAATACCGCGCCACCATTGTACAACCTTCCCAAGCCACCGATTAGTTGCGGGGCAAAGCGCGTTAGATAATCCGGGCGCATCGCATCGACCGTAATGCAGACCACCAGTTTTGGTGGCTGTGTGTTGGTCGCCTGGCAGGCCGCAGAGCCAGCGACGAGCCCGGTAAATAGGATTGGCACCCAAACCGCGAATCGACGAGTCATTTTCACAATGGTTCGAATCGAGAAGTTATTTGCACTGCGCGCGCGCACCGGCGGGTAATCCGAACGCCGTGGTCACCGCGATTCTCCATCCCTCTGGAGTTTTGACGAAGACTCGCTCGGACACGCCGCTCGAAGTCGTATCCTTCTGGGTCACAGTGTAACAGTAGGTGCCGTAAACGACACCAGGCACAACCGGTAGCACGCGCAGGTTCCTGGCAACAAGTGTGTCCGGCCAGGTAGAATCGCGTCGTGCACTCCAGGTTTCGTACCCCAGCTCGAGTCCGGAAGGACCGTTACGCGCCAGGGAACTGGTGTGAAGATAGGTAGCCAGATACCGCGCGCGGTCACGTTTGTGTATCGCATCAATATTTTCTTCGAACAGCCTGCGCGCTTCAACGGTATCTGACGCGGCCATCGCTGCAGCCGGTGCCCCGGTATTCATTGGCACGGGACTACACGCGGCTGCCGCGATGAGAAGTGCGGAAAGTTGGCCGGATGAGAGTCGCGCCAATGACATAACGGTCTCTTCGAGAATGTCTCCGGTATATTAACCGGAGACGCTGGCATTGGCGACTCCGGTGCGCTTTACTGCGCTATGATCTTCTCGATGATGGAGAGCCCACGGACAAGGTCGTTCCGGTCCATTATCAGAGGTGGAAGAATGCGAAGCGTGTGCTCGCCCGCCGTCAGCGTGAGTAGACCTTCGTCCCACCCACGCTTGACGATGTCGCCGGCCGGCTCCAGAACGTCCAGTCCCCAGATGAAGCCGATTCCGCGTATCGCCCGAACTTTCCCCGACCGACGCGCAATTCCTTCGAGCTGTTCCCCGAGCCAGGCGCCGTTCTCCCGAACGGACTCGAGCAACGACGGATCGGAGAGGCGTTCCAGTACATGCGCGGCGACCGCGGACACGAGCGGACCCCCGCCAAACGTAGTTCCGTGATCTCCCGGCTGGATCGTCGCAGCGATGTCATCCGATACGAGAACGGCACCCATTGGGAGTCCGCCAGCCAGAGGCTTGGCGAGTGTCAGCATGTCGGGAATGACCCCGCTTCTCTCGTACGCGAACAGATGGCCCGTTCTTCCGAGCCCGCACTGGATCTCGTCGAAGATGAGCGCGATCTCCCGCTTGGCGGTGAGAGTCCTCAGTTTCTCGAGAAAAGCGTCGTCGAGGACTCGCACTCCCCCCTCACCCTGCACCGGCTCGACGATCAACGCTGCGACCGTTTCTTCGTCCAGGGCAGTCTCGAGGTCGGACAGGTCGCGCTCACAAATTGACACGGCTCCCGCGAGGGGACGGAACGGCGCCCGATACGATGGCCGATCCGTCGCCGCCAACGACGCGAACAGTCTTCCGTGAAAGCTTCCACGCAGCGCGATGACCTCGACCTTGGCGTCAGTGCCGATCTTTCGCGCCCACCTTCTCGCGAACTTGAACGCGCCCTCGTTTGCTTCCGCGCCGGAGTTGCAGAAAAATATCTTCGACGCGAACGAGCACTCGACCAGCTTGTCCGCGAGGTGCTCTCCCGCCGATGTCCGATACAGATTCGAAGTATGAATCAGCCCGTTGCCAAGGGCCTCGCTTATTACTCGAGCGATCCCGGCGTCACCGTAACCGAGTGAGTTTACGGCGATTCCAC
>JALYYT010000231.1 GCA_030946285.1 Gemmatimonadota bacterium | reverse complement strand
CCGTGCTGCGACTGTCGCTAGATCCGGCGACAGGGAGTCGCGAGACGGATCGATGGTATCGAGGACGCCCGCTGGCGGAGCTGGAAAGGGATTGACCGGAATGATCGTGGTGCCGGTGACGACATCTCCCCGCGGTGTCGTGACGCGCAGCGAGTATACCTGACCTTCTGCGAGCGCAACCCCATACTCATCGAGCGAAAGGCGGTACACCCGGGTCACGGGTAACTGTCGATACGACGACTGATACGTAAGCGAATCCGTCACCTCGCGAGCGATGAGCGCGCGCCCGTCGGGACCGGTGATCGTCACCATTGCACCGGTGACCTGTGCCTCCGTGCCGGAAGCGCTGTCGACCTTCTGGACAATCACATACTGATTCCGGGAATCGACATCCAGCACGGCGTGCACGACCACGCTGTCGTTCAGTGGCTGAAGTGGTGACTGGTCGAGACACCCACTGAAGATCACGGTGGCGAAGGCCACGGCGAGGAATGTGCTAAAACGCGACATTGATTCCCAGGGTGAGCACGAGCGGCAGGTTCGGAAAGCTCGTCCGCTTTGGAGGGATGCCGGAGAAGTCGTAGATGTAGCCGGCAGGATTGTGCGCATTGGACAGGTTCAGCACACTCACGTACGGATTGGCGGCAAGGCCGAACAACCGCGTCGAGCGCTTCACGCTGACGTCGACGCGCTTGTACATCGGCAAGCGATCAGAGTTCTGCGCGACGCTAATGCCCTGGATCGGCTCCCCACCCGTAAACCAGTGTCCACTGCCCGGGTCGTAAGTGGCGCGGACGAACGATCCGATGACCGGCGTCGTTGGAAGCCCGCTTCCGACACCCACGCGCGCACCGAACGTGTAATCGCCGCGATGCCAGCTGCCCACGAGATCCAGCTTGTGCCGGCGGTCCTGACCCGGTGCATAGCGGTACCCCTGCGCATCGGTGCGTGAGCTCACGGAGAAGGCATAGGCCAGCCAGCCACTGAAGTCTCCACCGTCGAGTTGACGCAGCAACACGTCCACACCATACGAGCTTCCACTACTCCGCGTAAACGAATCGCCCGATGTGCGTTCGTCGCTGTTCTCGTTCGGGACCAGCAGGTCGTCGTACCGCTTGTAAAAGGTTCCGACATGCAGCAGCCGGTTCGGCGTCACCCACCGTTCGACACCAACGAGCGCATCGCGGACCGTCGATGCCGGCCTCGCCGAGTCGCTCATGACCCAGAACTGCAGTGGCTCCACCGGCTCCTCCTGCCGGCCGAGCGAATGCACCCACTGCGTGTAGCGGCCGCCGCCGGCGCTGATCGCCACGTCCGGCGTGAGGAAGTACTTCACCGAAACGCGTGGCGAAATCCCGGATCCAGCGACGTGCTGCACGGCATCCAGCCTGGCGCCGACGTCGAGCAGGAGCTTCTGGTGAATTCTCCAGGAATGGTCCGCGAAGAGACCGACAGACCGCGCCTCTTGCCCCAGCGAATCCAGAGGGAGCAGTCCGGAGAAGGTTTCCCTGGGGGAGGCGGCAAAGTAGGAAAAGTGCTGCCATGCCACATCGTAACCGAAGCTGGTGGTCCCGGAGGGCCGGAACATCGTGACACTTCCTCCTGCCCTCACGTCGAGCACATCATTCTCGCCGTTCACGAGATCCGGTCGAGCGTCGAGCCGCGCGTTGAACCGCGACAGCGATGCCTGCTGCACGAGGCTGGCGCTGTCGCCGAGGACCATGCCGAATACGCGAGGTGCAGTGCGTAGCTCCCGCTCAGCGGTGACCCCCAGCACCTGATTTCTCCAGCCACCCGTCGTCGGCTGTATGACGTCATCCCGGCCGAAGACGTCCGCACCCGAGTACGCTGTCATGGAAATCCGCGCATCGCTGCCCAGTTGCCGAGCGGCGTGCAGCTGAAAGTCCTGAAAGTGGTACGGGAACCCGCCGTTCCTGAAGCGATTCACCACGACATCTGCGTACGTGCGACGCGCGGCGAACTCCCAGGCACCTGCACCCGAGGCGAACGTCCGGCCGAGGGAGGTGGACGTCGACAGCAGCGAAATATCGGCAGACCCGTGAAGCTCGGCGCTGGTGGGGAGCGCGGATCCCACGTCGAGCACGCCGGAGAGACGACCACCGTATCGGGCGGGGAGCGCCCCGGTGAACAGGCTGACCTGCCCGACCGAGGAACTGATGAACGTGCTGAACACGCCCCCGAGATGAAACGGACTGTAGATGGGATAGCCGTCTAGCAGGATAAGCGATTGGTCCGACTCGCCACCGTGCACGTTGAAGCCAGCCGACCAATCGCTGCGTGACTCGACACCCGGCAGCAGTTGCACCGACCGAAGCACATCCGGCTCGACGAATGACGGAACCGTGCGTAGCGCCTCGGCCGGAAGCTTGAAGGCAGCGGAATTCGCCGCCTGCTCGAAGTCGAGTCTCTCCATCCGCGCACCCTCGACACGCATTCCCGGCAAGTCGGCGACGCTGCGCGCGATGCTGTCCGGCCTCGTCCCCTGCTCCCGCGCCATGGCCCGAGGCGCCGCATCGATCACGATGTCGCCGCGCCGCGATACGCGCATCCGCAATCCGCTCGCGTTTCCAATCTCCGTGAGCGCAACGGCGACCGTACGTTCCGATGGCCTGATCGAGATCATCGTGCGGAGGCCGGTCAACGCGGGATCGTATGTCACGTTCAGGTGCGCGGTGGCCGCAATCTCCTGAATCGCCACTTCCGCAGTCACGCGCGCGAAACCGGCACGCGTGGCGCTGCGCAGCGCGGCCACCCCGTTTCCGTCCGGACGCAGCTCCGAGAACGCAGACGAGTCGCCGGGTTGCTGCGCGGTTACGCTGGCAGAGGAAGACAATACGGCGCAAACAAGAATGAAGAGTGAGCGCCTCATTCTCTGATGCCTCGCCGCATCACCACGACGCGACCACTCCGCTCGTAGTGCGCACCCGTGGTGGCGCCGATGGCGTCAAGCACTCCCGCGAGCGAAGGACTCGCGTACGTCGCCGTCACGCGCTTCCGCGCGAGGACGCTATCGGCGATGCGGATGTCCACGTCAAACCAGCGGTCGAGCTCGAGCACGACGTCGCTGAGTGGCTGATTGCGGAAGCTCAAGCTGCCTTGCATCCACGCCTGCCCCAGAGTAGCCGACACACCGGCCACCTGGCTCGCGACACCCATTCGACTCACGTTGCCGACATCACCCGCCGCAAGTGTGACCGCGCGCGCGTTGCCGGTGTCGGCAAGCTGCACCGAACCGGTGGTGACCGCGACCGTTACCGCCGAGTCCGACCGATATGCCCGCACCATGAACTCGGTGCCGAGGTCCGTCGTCACCGCGTTGCGTGCCCGCACACGAAAGGCGCGCGCGGGATCGTGTGTTACGCGGAAGTCCGCGAGCCCATCGAGATCGACGTCACGTCGCGACGGCGTGAACGCATACCGCAGCGTAGACGATGGGCCGAGCGTGACCACCGTACTGTCCTCGAGTCGCAGCGTGGCCCGTGCGCCCGCTGGCGTGGACACGACACGCCACTCCGGACCGGCGCGCGATGTATCACGCATACCCAGGTAGGCAGCCGTCGCGACCACGGACGCCGCCACCAACCCGAGGGCGTAGCGCCGCCATGGACGTTGCGGCTCGGCTTGGGTGGACACGTGGTCAATTCGACCGCGAAGCCGTTCCCACTCCATGTCGGTGCGCCACGGCCGACGGTTTCTCGGCGGAAGGTCTCTCATGCGGGTGCGACCCGCACCGCTCAAAAAACCCTACCTTGGCCTAGTCCAGGAGCGGCTGGAGCTCTCCTTCTCCGGCAAGACGCTCGCGCAGCGTACG
>JALYYT010000197.1 GCA_030946285.1 Gemmatimonadota bacterium | reverse complement strand
GGCGCGAGCTCGACATTCGCCGCGGGATAACTCACGCGGGTCCGCACCGTGACGACGTCGCGCTGCAGATCGGCGACCACGATCTCCGTGTGTTCGGCTCAGGCGGACAGCAGCGCACTGCGGCAATGACGCTGAGACTGCTTGAGGCGGAAACGTTGAAGGCGTCCACGGGAAGCGATCCGGTGCTGCTGCTCGACGATCCATTCGCGGAGCTCGACCTGCGCCGCAGCACGCACATTCTTGAACTGCTGCGCGAGACGGTCACGGGACAGACGCTCATGACCGTTCCGCGCGCTGGCGACATCCCCCCTGACCTCAGTTCGCTGCCTCGCTGGCACATTTCGGGTGGAATCGTTAGCGGAGCAGCCAATGGTGCCTAGAAAGCAGACCGGGAAGAATGCTGGCAAGGCCGGGCCGGAGCGCATCTCGGACGCGCTCTCCTCGTACCTCAGGGATGCCGGCCTCGACGTGCGAATGGTGCAGGCAGCGGTGGTGCCGGAATGGGCGGCCCTCGTCGGTCGCGACATCGCTGCCGTTACGGAGCCCCTTTTCGTCACACCGGACGGATCGCTTTTCATAGCCGTGCGGACGAACGCTTGGATGACCGAGCTGCAGTTGATGGAGCCACAATTGGTGCAGGCGCTGAACACCGATCCCGACAGACCCAGGGTGCGGAAGCTCCGGTTCCAGCTCGCGAGACCCGGTTGAGGGCTGCAAGTCGTTATCTACCAATGGGTTACGGGCGCCGAAACGAGTTGCGAAATGCAAGTTTTGGAGTTATATTATGAAGTCTGTGGCACCGATGCGTTCGGTTTTCGTTCGGTACCCGTATCCCGCCTCTTTTTGGTCGCGTAAATGGCTGTCAAAGAAAAGACTGAACGAAACGCAACGCATTACGACGCAGAGAACATTCAGGTTCTCAAGGGTCTGGAAGCGGTTCGCAAGCGTCCCGGCATGTACATCGGTTCCACGTCGGGCAGTGGTCTTCACCATCTCGTTTACGAAGTGGTGGACAACTCGATTGACGAAGCGCTCGCGGGACACGCGACGCAGATATCCGTCGCGATTCACAAGGACGACTCGATCACAGTCGTGGATGACGGACGAGGCATTCCGGTTGACATACATCCGACGGAAGGCGTGCCTGGTGTCGAGCTGGCGATGACGGTGCTGCACGCCGGCGGAAAGTTCGACAAGAACAGCTACAAGGTTTCCGGTGGTCTGCACGGCGTCGGCGTTTCCGTCGTCAACGCACTTTCGTCGCAGCTCATGGTATGGGTCAAGCGCGGCGGCAAGATCCACTACATGGATTTCAACCGCGGCACTACGGTCACCAGACTCAAGGTCGTCGGAGATGTCGCACAGTCCGAGACTGGAACCACCGTCTGGTTCAAGCCCGATGATCTGATCTTCACCGATCTCGTCTACAAGTACGACACGCTCGCCAATCGCATGAGGGAGCTTGCATACCTCAACAAGGGTATCAAGATCACGCTCAGTGACGAACGCCCGGGCCAGGAAAAATCCGAGACGTTCCTCGCGCGCGGCGGATTGCAGGAGATGGTCGCGTACCTCAATGCCCGCAACAAGCCGCTGCACCCGGAAGTCGTGTACATAGATACCACCCACGACGACATCGGCATCGAGATAGCGTTTCAGTACAATGACGGCTACAACGAAAGCGTCTTCTCGTTCGTGAACAACATCAACACGCATGAGGGCGGAACCCACCTCACAGGCTTCAAGTCCGGCCTGACGCGTGTCATCAATCAATATCTCGGGCGCAGCTCGATCAACAAGAAGGACAAGGAAGCAACACTGTCCGGCGACGACGTGCGCGAGGGACTCACGGCTGTCCTGTCGGTAAAGGTCCACGAGCCACAGTTCGAGGGACAGACCAAGACCAAACTCGGCAACTCGGAAGTCGAGGGCGCGGTCAAGGTCGTGATGAACGATCTGCTCAACCGCTACCTCGACGAGCATCCCAAAGTCGCCAATATCATAATCGAGAAGGCGATCTCGGCGTCACGCGCGAGAGAAGCGGCCCGCAAGGCCCGCGATCTCACGCGAAAGAAGAGCGCGCTCGACGTCGGCAATCTTCCCGGCAAGCTCGCGGACTGCTCGCTCAGCGATCCCGTTCTCTGCGAGCTCTACCTCGTGGAAGGCGACTCCGCCGGCGGCTCCGCGAAGATGGGGCGCAACCGTAACTTCCAGGCGATCCTGCCGCTCCGCGGCAAGATCATCAACGTCGAGAAGGCACGCATCGACAAGGTGCTTTCGAACGAGGAAATCCGGACCATCATCACCGCTATCGGTGCGGGTATCCGCGACGACTTCTCGCTCGAAACGACGCGTTATCACAAGATCATCCTGATGGTCGACGCCGACGTCGATGGCGCGCACATCCGGACACTGCTCCTCACCTTCCTGTTTCGGCAGATGCCGGAGCTCATCGAGGCCGGCTACATCTACCTGGCGCAGCCGCCGCTCTATCGAGTGGCCAAGGGCAAGGAAGAGTATTACGCCTATGACGAAAAGGAGCGCGACGAGCTCATCGCGCGCATGGGCGGCAACGACGGCAAGACATCGGTCAACATCCAGCGCTACAAGGGACTCGGAGAAATGAATCCGGATCAGCTCTGGAAGACAACCATGGACCCGAACACACGCACACTCTTCAGGGTGAACATGGAAGACGCAGTCCTCGCGGATCAGATCTTCCAGACTCTCATGGGCGATGACGTCGAACCCCGACGCCAGTTCATCGAGGCGAACGCGAAGTTCGTGAGCAACCTCGACGTGTAACGGCGACGGCTTTCGCGGTGTCGGCGTAAGAGTTTTCTGAGACGATTTTGTGAAGTATCTTGAAATAGACGAAAGGGGCGCTGCCAACTTGGCGGCGCCCCTTTCGTCGTATTGGACCAATTACGGAATACAGCGACTCTGTGCCACTACGCTACGCGCCCGGTTCGTTACCAGCGAGACGGCTCCATCACCAGCTGTTTTCAAACATCACCGCGTTCAACCGCGCGCGAATGTGCGACGACGAGCGTGAACAGCATCCCGCCGTCTCCCAGGACAAGGCCGCCCCAAAACGCCGTGCCGGCCAAACGTCCATCAGTCGTGTGGAACGCCCAGCCGGCGAGCGCGAGCCCGAGAGCGCACGAAACAACGCACCCAACTAACGTGAGTGCGAAATCTTTGCGCCGCACTGATTCGTCAGCCCTCTCGTCCTCAAGCAATTCCGCGGCTCTATCTTCTGGACTCTGTTGTGGCCGCAGCCAGAGGTGCGCCGTATGCGCTGAGATGCTGTCTCGGGGGAGTTGTGGGTGGCGATGTGTGATTTGCGCCTCAAATGGCATAGCCGTGTCGCGGAATGGTGCCACATCCAGAAGTTAGCATGAATGCGTCAACGCGGTATATCGGTCCCGGTCCGTGCACAACGAGGCCTAGCCACCATTGCGCCTTTCGACGCATCTATCGGCTGCCATGTTAGAATGCGCGCTCAGTTCTAATATTACCCCACAAATCTTCTCAGAGAACTTTCACGTCATCACGCAGAAGTCATAATCTCTGAGGGCGCCGTGCAGTTTACGGCGCCCTTAAGGTGTTGGATTGGATCCCACAACCGCAGTGATTCGCTGACTCCGCGGGAGCACTGCTACCGCGGAGTCAGTCACACCCACCCTATACTCGGCGCTCATTCCCCACCCCATCGCCGCGCAAGCGGAGGGAGCGTCAGTATGTCGGTCAGCTTTCACAGATTCCGGATTGCAGTGCAGTTGCTTCTCGCCACGGGGATCGCATTCCCGCTTCACGCGCAGTCCAGCGCCGCAGGCTCAATCGCTATCACCGCTCGCGTCGTCACTCCGCTCACACTCATCGTTTCACACTCGCTCGACTTCGGAAAGCTCCTCACATCCACCACCAAGACCATCGCGCCGACTGCGGCGACCAGCGGCCGTTTCGAACTGGTCGGCCAGGGAGGCTCGGCGATATCGGTCACGCTGTCCATGCCGTCGATCCTCAGCCCGTCTACCGGCACAGCGATTCCCGTGAGCGGATGGATGTATCTCGCGAGCGACGGACCGGGCTTGTCCGGTACTCCAGTGTCGTTCAGCGCCGGCTCCGGCTCGCCGATCCCGCTCACATTCGAGAACGTCGCCGGCAGTACAAAGATGTACTTCGCCATCGGCGCCACCGTCACCGCGTCAGCTTCGGCCGCAACGACCACCTATAGCGGCACCGGCCAGATCACCGCTGCCTACACGGACCTCTGATGCTCCGGATTACAGGCGCACGCGTCGCAAGGAGCGGCGCCGCATGGTGTGCACTGGGCAGGCTTGCCGGTGCACAGGTTGCTGGAATCGGCGTCGATCCGCATATGGTCGTACTTACGGAAGCGCGCCCGTCCGGCGAGATAACCGTACTAAACCCGCACGCCAGGCGTGCGGAGTTCAGTGTGGACCTCCGGTTCGGATTCGCGACGACGGACTCGAACGGCAAGCTCATGGTGCAGCTTGCGGACAGTGCTGACAGCGCAAGTGCAGCCGGTTTCGTAACACCGTATCCCCGCCGCTTTGCTCTCGCTCCAGGCG
>JALYYT010000159.1 GCA_030946285.1 Gemmatimonadota bacterium | reverse complement strand
GTTGCGGCGTCGGGCAGTGTCACAACGGCGGTGTTCGCACCGAGCGCTTCGGCGTAGGCGGCGAATACCCGCACGGTGACGTTCACTACGCGCTCACGGAGAGTGTCACCAGCCTGTCACGAACACTGCAGCGCGCTCACGCCTCGGTGAGCTCGGAGATGTCGACATCCGCGATAAGGGCGCGAAGTTCCTTGGAGGGCTTGAAGACGGGCACCGGGCGCGCCGCCACCTCCACCGGGGAACCGGTGCGTGGGTTTCGCGCCATCCGCGTCTTGCGCTGGCGGATCTTGAAGGTGCCGAATCCGCGAACCTCGATGTTCTGCTGCTCGCGGAGAGCATCCTTTATCGCGTCGAGGAAGGTGTCGACGACGCGAGCGCAATCTTTCTTCGAGATCGTGGGGCCGGCAGTCTGCGCAATCTGCGCCGTGACGAGCTCAACGAGGTCCGCCTTTGTCATCCCAAACACCCCAATGGAATTGGCTAAGTCGTTGGAATGTATGGATTTACTACGGCGCGCGCAAGCATGGGTTCAAGTGGCCGCTCCAGCCGCTCGGCAGGACGATTCAGCCCTTGCTGGCTGCAGCCTCTACACTGTCCAGAAACTCCCGGAACAGTGGCTGGGCGTCGTGAGGGCCCGGGGCCGCCTCGGGATGGTACTGGACCGCGAACACGGGCAGCGTCCGGTGACGCAGACCTTCGACGGACTTGTCGTTGAGATTTACGTGCGTCACTTCCAGATCAGGCGCGCCGGGAATGCCGGACTTGTCGCCGGTTACGGCGAAGCCGTGGTTCTGAGAGGTGATTACCACGCGTCCGGTGGCGATATCCAGCACCGGATGATTTCCGCCTCGGTGGCCGTACGGCATCTTGGTCGTGGAGCCGCCGAACGCGAGCCCGATGAGCTGATGGCCGAGGCAGATGCCGAACATCGGCGTCCCTGACCGAGCGATTGTACGCACGAGTTCCGGCGCGTATTCGATGGCGTCCGGATCGCCGGGCCCATTCGAGAGGAATACGCCGTCCGGCTGCATCGCGAGCACTTCGCTGGCCGGAGTCTGGGCGGGTACGATCGTTACGCGGCAGCCGGTACGCTCGAACAGGCGAAGGATATTGCGCTTGATTCCGAAGTCGTAGGCGACGATGTGCCGCGTCGAGGCGTCGTCGCCCCAGCGATAGGACTCTTCCGTGCTCACAATGCTCGCGAGGTCGAGGCCTTCCATGGAGGGACAGGATTCAAGCATCGCTACTACTTCCGCCGTAGGGCTCTCGCCGCGACCAATCACCCCGCGCATTACTCCGGCGGAACGGAGATGCCGGGTTAGACGGCGGGTGTCCACTTCTTCGAGGATGGGCACGTTCGCTGCTAGCAGCCACGAACGCAGATCGCCGTCGGCGCGCCAGTTGGAATACGTGGCGGACAGTTCCCTCACCACGACACCCGCGACCTGGGCTCTGGATGACTCGGGATCTTCGAGATTGATCCCGTAGTTGCCGATCTCGGGCGCGGTCATCACGACTATCTGCGCGTTGTACGACGGATCCGAGAATACTTCCTGGTACCCGGTCATGTTCGTCGTGAACACGACTTCAGCGCCGGCTCCGGGTGGATTCCCGTGCAGGCGGCCATGAAAAAGGGTTCCGTCTTCGAGAAGAAGGAACCCTGGATCCGTCGAGACAGCAGCCACTGCGTTCCTACTTCTTGAGCGGTGTGGTGGGCGTCGGGGTTGCCGGCGCGGGCGTCAGAGGAATCGCCGGTGCAGCTGCACTCGGAGAAGGCGCGGTGAGCGGCGCGGGTGCGCCGAGCTTGCCCTCGAGAACCGAATGTGGAGCATGCTGCTGCGACGACATCAACTGGAGGATGAACGCGAGGGCGAGAAAAATTCCGCCGCCCCACCAGGAAATCTTCGTGAGGAGGTTGCCGGCCTGGCGCATTCCGATGAACGAGTCAGGCGACGAGCTTGCGCCGCCAAAGCTGGCGGAGAGTCCCTGGCCGGTCCCGCTCTGGAGCAGGATGGCCGCTATCAGTACAAAGCTGACGAGGACTAGAAGGACAAGGAGAAAAGTGTACATGTAGCCCTCAAATCTAGGCTAATGGGAGCAGATCGACAACCAGCTGTCGACTTCCAGGCTGGCCCCGCCCACGAGCACGCCGTCGACATCGGAGGCGGCAAGGAGGTCCTGCACATTCTTCGGGGTAACGCTTCCCCCGTAAAGGATGCTGACGCCGCCTGCTTTTTCCCCGAGAAGCTCCGCGAGCGCGTTCCGCAACACGGCGTGCGTTTCGGCCGCGTCGGCCGGCGTCGCGTTCCGGCCGGTGCCAATTGCCCAGACGGGTTCGTACGCTATCACGACCCCTTCCGCCTGGCCGGCGTCCAGAAGCGCGAGTCCTGCGCGTAGCTGCGCGGTGACGAGCGCCGACGTATGGCCTGCTTCGCGCTGATCGAGCGTTTCGCCGACACAGAGCATGGGTGTCATCTGCGCGCGCACCACGGCCGCGCACTTGGCGGCGCACATTTCGTCGGTCTCGCCGAAGACGTGCCGGCGCTCCGAGTGGCCGACGAGTACGTAATCCGCGCCGGCGTCGCGCGCAATCGGTGCGGAGTTCTCACCGGTGAATGCGCCGCGATCAGCGGCGTAGACGTTCTGGACCCCAAGCTTGAAATGGCGCGGCTCACCGGCGGCGTCGCGCACAGCGGCGAAGGCGAGTGCCGAAGGAAAGAACGCGACTTCGGAATCACCAGGTGTCCAGCGACTGCGGAACTGCTCGATGAACGCACCGGCAGCAGTCGGCCCGTGGTTCATCTTCCAGTTCGCGGCGAAGATCCGTTTTCTCATGCGTCGTCCAGCGATGTCACGCCCGGGAGATCCTTCCCTTCAAGAAACTCGAGCGAGGCTCCGCCGCCAGTCGAGACGTGGCTCATCTTCTTCTCCAGTCCCGCTTCAGCGACCGCAGCCGCAGAATCTCCGCCTCCTACGATTGTAACGGCGCCCTTCGTCGTCGCCTCGGCCATCGCGCGTGCTATGGCGATCGTCCCTGCGTCGAATGGCGGTTTCTCGAATACACCCATCGGGCCGTTCCAGAGGACAGTCTTCGCGGAGTTGATCGCACGCGAGTACGACAGTATCGTGGACGGCCCGATGTCGTACATCGCCTCGTCGGCGGGTATGGCATCACGCTTGACCACATGCGCGCCGCTCCCGTCTTCCATGTTGCGCGCGACCATCGCGTCGTGCGGCAGGATGAGGCGCGTGCCCGACGTCTCGATCAATTCGCGCGCAAGGTCAACGCGGTCGAGTTCGACGAGCGAATTGCCGACCTCGTAGCCCATGGCCTTGAAGAAGGTGCACGCCATCGCGCCGCCGATGAGGAGTGCGTCGACCTTGGGAAGAAGCGACTGAATGACGTCGATCTTCCCGGAGACCTTCGAGCCGCCAAGAACCGCGACGAATGGGTGCGTTGGCGCCGCGAGCGCACCGCCCAGATAACTCAGCTCGCGCTCGAGGAGCAGGCCGGCCACCGAAGGGTGCAGATATTTCGCGATTCCCGCAGTCGATGCGTGGGCTCGGTGGGCCGCGCCGAAAGCGTCGTTGACGAACAGATCGCCAAGTTCGGCGAGTGTACGCGCAAGGCCGTCGTCGTTCGTCTCCTCTCCGGGCAGGAACCGCGTGTTTTCCAGAAGAAGGATCTGCCCGTCGCGAAGCTCGTGCGAGGCCTTGATCGCTTCGTCCGAGTCGGTCGTCTCGCAGAATGTGACGTGGTGGCCTGACAGCTTTGCAAGAAGGTCGGCAACGGGTTGCAGCGAGTACTTCTGTACGCGCTTCCCCTGGGGTCGTCCGAAATGCGATAGAATCACGGGACGTCCACCGCGCGACACGATGTACTCGATCGTCGGGAGCGAGGCGACAACGCGCGTGTCGTCAGTTACGCGGCACTCCTCATCAACGGGAACATTCAGGTCCAGGCGCAACAGTACGCGCCTGGAGCAGATCGCCGAATCGGGAAGTGTCCGAAGTGTTTTCTTTTTCACGCTTGGTGGCGGGTCAGGAGAGGCGCGCGCCGATGAAGCGGAGCAGGTCCACGCAGCGCGACGAATAGCCCCACTCGTTGTCGTACCAGCCGGAAAGCTTCACCATCGTTCCGTCAATCACGTTGGTGTTGAGCGAGTCGAGAATGCACGAATACGGATTGCCGATGTAGTCACACGAAACGAGAGGCTCGTCGGAATACGCCAGAAATCCTTCGAGGGGTCCGCTCGACGCGGCCGCGCGGAACGCTGCGTTCACGGCTTCGATGGTCGTGGGCTTCTCGACCTCGACAGTGAGCTCGGTGAGCGAGACATCCGGTGTCGGAACACGGATTGCGATTCCATCGATCTTGCCCTTCACTTCCGGAATGACGAGTCCGGTAGCCTTGGCGGCGCCGGTCGTTGTCGGAATCATGGACAGTGCGGCTGCACGTGCGCGCCGGAGGTCCTTGTGCGGCAAGTCCAGAATGCTCTGGTCATTGGTGTAACTGTGGATCGTGACCATTGCTCCGTGCCGGAAACCAAAGTTGTCGCGCACCACTTTCACCATGGGCGCGAGGCAGTTGGTGGTGCACGAGGCGTTGGAGATGATGTCGTGCTTCGCCGCGTCATAGCGATCGGAGTTCACTCCCATCACCAGGGTGATGTCCTCTCCCTTCGCGGGAGCTGAGATGATCACCTTTCGCGCACCGGCGTCGATGTGCATGCGCGCGTCGGATGCATTTGTGAAACGGCCGGTGCATTCGAGCACGATGTCCACGCCAAGCTCCTTCCAGGGCAGCGCGGCAGGATCCCTTTCAGAGAGTATGCGGATGTCATCGCCGTCGACATTTATGCTGCCGTCGCCCGCGGAGACATCGCCCTCGAAGGCGCCGTGCACCGAGTCGTACCTGAACAGGTGCGCCAACGTCTTCGTGTCGGTGAGATCGTTGATCGCGACGAAGTCGAGATCCGCGACGCCCTGTTCCTTGGCGGCGCGAAGCACCTGCCTGCCGATTCGTCCGAAACCGTTGATGCCAACACGAATAGCCATGAATCAAACCTCGCTAAGGGATATCGCCCGCTGCGCGAGCGCGCCCGAATGTGACGTAAGAGATTATGCGGGCGCCGCCCTCATGGAGCGCCTTCGCGCATGCGTTGAGCGTGGCCGCTGTGGTGACCACATCGTCAACGAGGACGACGTGGGAGCCGGCTAGTCTCCCGCTATCAATAACAGTAGCGAATGCGCCGGCAACGTTGCGTAAACGATCGCCCGGAGTCAAGCGCGTCTGCGTCTCGGTGGAGCGCCCGCGCGACAGTGCGGACACTATCGGAAGTCCCCAGATCAGGCCCAGCTCCCGCGCCAGCTCTTCGCTCTGGTTGAAGCCTCGTTCCCGGCGCCGGGACTGGGCAAGCGGCACGGGGACCAGAAGCGATCGCTCCTCCACCACGTCGCGCGGAAACCCCAGGCGCGACATCTGGCGCGCCATGGGTTCGGCGAGTGCCATCCAGCTGCCATACTTGAGCGCGTGGACCATTTCGCCGCCCGAGCCGCCCGGTACCCAGCACACCGATCGCGCCGCGCGGACGTACGGAGGCAGCAGTTCGCACCAGCGGCACGCTCCTGATGTACTCGGGTGGCCGCAGCGCTCGCATCGGGGAGCGGGAAGGCGCGCAAGGCGCGCGAGGCACGGGAGGCAGACGATCCCGTTTCCACGCTCGTCCAGCGCCGAATCACAGCAGACACAGGTGCGCGGGAGAAGGAAATCGAGCGCCGCCGCGGCCGACTGACGGAGATTGACCGACGAGCACGATTGCAGAAGGCGACGTACGGCGGGAGGCAGTCGCGGCCCGCTCAGGCCAGGGCGCCCCACATCACTTCCCGGTTCGGCTCTACTCCCAGCCACCTCCGGAAGGACCGGGCAGCTTGCTCTACCAGCATCGGCAGTCCATCAGAGGCCGGGTGGCCAGCGTCCCGTGCACCTCTGACCCAGGGCGTCTCGCCCTTTCGATACACGAGATCGAGTATGGCGCAATGCTTTGGCAGCGCCGCTATCGGCACAGGGAGTCCATCATCGAACATTCCGACTGGCGTGGCATTGATGACAAGATTCGCACCCTTGACTGCTTCGAGCAGGTTCGGTTCGGCGCGCGCGAGCGCGAATCTCTGCGCCAGTGCTTCAGCACGCGCAAAATCTCTGTTCCAGATCACGAGTTCCGTGTGATCCCAGTCGCGTATCGCGGACGCCACGGCGGCGGCCGCTCCGCCCGCGCCAAACAGTGTGACGCGCGCCGGTAACTCGGCACGCATACTTTCGAGCAGTTCACGTGCGGCGAAATCGAAACCCGCGACGTCGGTGTTGTCGCCGATGAGATCGCCGTCCTGTACCCAGAAGGTGTTCACCGCGCCCGCGCGCTCGGCGATGTTCGTCACATGGTCGCATATGCCGAACGCGGTTTCCTTGAAAGGGATCGTGATATTGCCTGCGGCGCCTTCGGCGCGGAGCGCGCGCAGTCTGGATTTCAGCTGCGACGGCTCCACGTCCATGGCCGTGTACTCGAGAGCGATACCGGCCGCGCGGAGCGCGGCGTTCTGTATGCGTGGAGACAGCGAATGCGATGTCGGATTGCCCAGCAGAAGCAGGCGCGAAGGCCTGCTCACGGAGCGTCGGTAGTTCGCTCGGATCCGAGCCTGTCCATGACCGGCTCGAGCATCGCCTGGATTGCGTCCGCGGCAACACGGTAGTCGTCGAGATCACCGCCAAATGGGTCGAGAATCGGTCGCATTGAAGCGCCATGAGATCCGTACTCGTCGAGCAGATAGACTCTCGCCTGCGGTGCGATCGCGCGCACGCCGGAGATGTGGCTCGACGCCATCACCAATACCACGGTGTCCTTGTCGATCGCAGTCGGCAGAAGTGGGCGGCTGCGATGGCGCGAGAGGTCGACACCGCGCTCGAGCCCGATCAGAATGGCGCCATCAGTCGCGGGTGAGCCAAGCGCCGCGCCAATGCCCGCGCTCGCGAATGAAGCCACCAGACCGCGCTGCTGTGCGTCGCGCCGCGCGAACGCTTCAGCGAGCGGACTCCTGCACGTGTTGCCGGTACAGACGAAGATAACGTTCACGATCTCACGCCAGAGGTACGAGATTCGGAGCAGCAGTTCTCAGGTCCGTCGCCGAGATCGCGCCAGGCCTGATGATTCGCGGCCGTGCCCCCATGCAATCTACCACCGTGGACGGGTCCGACTGCCGTAACTGGCCGCCGTCAAGCACTCTGAGCTTCCCCGACGTGATCGCTTCTCTCCAGTCCCGCACGATCGTCGTCGCGCGATCGGCCGGCGGCGTACCGGGACGGTTAGCACTGGTTGACGTGATCGGATCCCCGTATGCGCGAATGAGCCTTCCGAGACCGGAATGGGGCGTCCACCGAACGGCGACACCGCCTTCGGGTCCGCGCAGCTCCTCCGGTACCCGTTTGTCCCCGCCCGGCAGGACGAGAGTGAGCGGCCCAGGCCAGAAGCGCGCGGCCAGCATCGATGCGGCATGCGTGAGCCGCAGATCGAGCCTCGAAAGCATGTCGACGCCCGCCACCAGTAGGAGAAACGGCTTGCCGCGCGGACGCGACTTGAGCGCGACGAGATTGCGCACAGATTCGAGATCCGCTCCGCCGCCAAACCCGTACACGGTTTCTGTGGGGTACGCGAGCACGCGGCGCGCATGGATGTGCGCGATCGTCGCGGAAAGCGATGCTTCGACTTCCTCCGCTGACCAGAATGGTACTGCAAGCGGCGGCAGGGTCATCGCCGGATACTCATCGCCGGATGCTCATCGCCGGATACTCATCGCCGGATTTTCGTTTGAGGATTCTCGTCGCGAGACTCTCATCGTGGAACGATGCTGAGCGCTTCCGCACGCGCGAAGTCGTCTTCGGTGGTGATCTTCATTGCACGCTCGCTTCCCGGAACCATGACCACCGTATAACCGAACCGCGTACATAGCGCAGCGTCGTCGGTCTCCTGAATGTCCTCACGGTTCGCGCGGCGTGTTGCGTCGTCGATCATGTCGCGCGGGAATGCCTGCGGAGTCTGGGCGCGCCATAATCCGTCGCGCGAAACACTCCCCGAGATACTACCGTCGGCAGCCACTCGCTTCAGGGTATCAACCTCCGGCACGCCCGCAACTGCACCGGTGCCTAGGCGTGCAGCCGCGATTACCGCTTCTATCGTTTCCGCGGTCGCGAACGGACGAGCGGCATCGTGTACCACGACGACGCGTGCTTCCGCAGGCAGGTCGT
>JALYYT010000143.1 GCA_030946285.1 Gemmatimonadota bacterium | reverse complement strand
GCTCTGTACGCACGAGCGAATCGATTTTCGCGGGCGACTGGCCGGGACGCGCCGTCACCTGAATCTGAAACATTCCAGCCAGACGAGAGCCGTTCTGGAACGCATTCACGTCCTGCGCGACCTGAAGGTCGTAAACGAGCTTCTTGTATAGCCGCGAGTTCTTGCCCTCGGCCAGGACCGAAGCCAGCACTGTGAGCGACGCGTCATCACTCGCGAAGCTCTTTACCGTTGGCCAGGTGTAGTACACTCGCGGTAGTTGAACCTTGTCCTCCAGAACCAGGAACGTGTCCCGCGGCACGCTAACCATCGCGGGCTGCGGCCTCGCTGGAAGCGTTGGTCCGCGCGGGATGCCGGTGAAGTACTTGTTCACAAGTGCCCTGGCCGAATCAGGGTTGAAATCCCCCGCAATCGCGAGCGTCGCATTGTTGGGCGCGTAGTAGGTGCGGAAAAAGTTCTTGACATCCTGCAGCGACGCGGCGGACAGGTCTGCCATGGAGCCGATCACTGGCCATGAGTATGGATGATCCCTGGGATACAACGTCGCCAGAATTACTTCCCACGCTTTTCCGTAGGGCACGTTATCTACACGCTGTCTACGCTCGTTCTTCACTACGTCGCGCTGTATGTCGACCTTGGCGCTGTCCAGCGCCTGCACCAGATATCCCATCCTGTCGCTGTCGAGATACAACGCGAGCGCGAGTGCGTTTGACGGAACGGTCTCGTAGTAGTTGGTACGATCTTCGTTCGTGGATGCGTTGTTGTTGCCGCCCGCTGCCTCGAGCATCTGATCGAACTGTCCTGTTGGAACGTGCTGCGATCCCATGAACATGAGATGCTCGAACAAATGCGCAAAGCCGGTACGCCCGAACTTCTCGTCACCCGAGCCAACATGGTACCAGGTATTCACCGCCACCATTGGCGTGGTGTGATCCTCGTGCAGAATCACCTCCAGTCCGTTGGGAAGCGTGTACTTCTCCACGGTAATGCGGGGAACCGATTGCGCGGTCAGCTGACGCACGGCTGACGTGCTCAGTAGGATCAAGGCGAGTATTGCGGGCACTACGACTGTGTGCGCAGTGCACGGAGCCGTTCGTGTACGTGATGTCATCTGCATGCACTATGGGTGAGACTAATGTTCCTTCAGATAATTTCCTTTCTCCGCGGCTCTGGAGTCTCCGCGTGATAACCTTTGGCCGTAAGCGTCGCTTTGAAGATGTCCTGCACGTCAGCCTCGCCGTGCACCAGGAAGACCGGGCCCAGATCAGGTGAAGTGGATTTCACGCCATCGATCCATGCAGCCAATTCCGTTCTGTCGGCATGCGCGCTGTATCCGTCGATTATCGAGACCTGCGCACGCAGATCGATCTCCTCACCATAGACGCGAATCGTCCGGGGCGACCCTTCGATTCTCCGGCCCAGAGTTCCTTCGGCCTGGTAGCCGACGAAGAGGATCGTGTTCTTCGGATCGGACGCACCGTGCTGCAGATGGTGAAGAATTCGGCCGGCTTCCACCATTCCCGACGCGGCAATGACGATCATCGGCCCCTGCGCCGTGTTCAGCGCCTTGGACTCGGTGGAGGAACGCGTGAAGTGGACCTGCGGGAAGTGGAATAGCTGACCTCCCTTCCTGACGAGGTCCTCGCTGTTGTCGAACACTTCCGGGTGCATTTCGAACACGGTCGTCGCGTCTGTCGCGAGTGGACTGTCCACATAGATCGGGATGGACGGGATCGAACCCTCGCGCGCGAGACCATTCAGATTGTACAACAGCTCCTGCGTGCGACCCACCGCAAAGGATGGAATCAGCACTCGGCCGCCCCGCGCCGCCGTATCGCGCACTACCTGCGCCAACTGCGCACGCGCGCCATCGACCGACTCGTGGTCACGGTTGCCGTACGTCGATTCCATTATGACGACGTTGGCGTTCTGCGGGATAACCGGATCCCGGATTATCGACAGTCCGTTGCGGCCGATGTCGCCGGAGAATACGACACGCCTGGTGCCGCCATTCTCGGTAATGT
>JALYYT010000135.1 GCA_030946285.1 Gemmatimonadota bacterium | reverse complement strand
CGGAAGCAATGCGCTTCCGTCCCCCTTCTGCTGTTTCCCTGCACTCGAAGCTACGAGAGCGACGGGATGAAGAATGGCTGCACGATCGCCACGACCTGTGCTGACGTAAGTGGCTCGTCGAACGCCTCCGTTGCAGCTGCGGTGACGTCGATGCCGCTTGGCAGATTCGGAAGGGTGGTCACGTTGACGCCGCCCTGAATCGTATTGTCCTCGCCGGCGTAGATGAGGCCAAGTGCCGCAACCGATCCCGATGAAGGATTGGAAACGTTACCGGCGCCGGCCGCTGCCGCTCCACCACCGGTGATCGTACCGCTGTACTTCACGGACGTTGCACCGGTCATGCGGCGAAGCCTGCGGATCTTGGAAGCATGGCGTGCCTCGACCGAATGGATCCGGAGCGCCGCTTCGAGAACCGCGGGGTTGCTCTGGAGATTCGGGGCCTGGCCCTTGTACGCGCGAACGCCAGTATCTTCGGCGCCCTGCGCGGTGAGGAGCAGGAAGTTCACATCTGTAGTGGCCTGGATGAACGGGCCGGTTCCGCTTCCGCGTCCGCCCGTGAAATCGAAGCTCGAGGCGGTGAGGTTGAGCGTGTTCACGGCTCCATTGGCCAACAGGAAGGCCACGTGCTCGACTTCGTGCCGCTGGATCTGCTGGATTGCAGGTATTGCGGCGGCCGGAACCTGCGCACGCACGGCAGCGAACGCCGCGTTCTGCGCTGCAACCGAGCTCGTTCCGAGCACGGCCTTGTAGAACTCATTCTCGAAGATCTCGAGCATGAGTGCGAAGTTGATCACGGCCTGCACGCTGGCAGGAGTGCTCTGTCCGAAAGCCTCGCGGCTTAGCGCTGCAAAGGCGATCGGAGCCGAGGCCATCGCGAGGCCGGCGGCGACAGTCGAGCCGACTGCGGCGCCACGCATGATTGCTTCGCGGCGGGATACGAGTCGCTTGGTGATGTCGGGCTCTATCTGCCCGAGTATCGTTTCATTCTGTTCCATTTATCTGTTCTCTCCAGTGGGCAACGTAGATGTCAGGGGACGGATCACGGTGTTGGCGACGGCGGACCTGCATCGGGAGTCGCAGTGCCGCTTGGCCCTGTACCGATGGAGACCATCGTATTGAGAAGACCCGTGGCACCGACGCGTGAAAGAACCGCGCTCGGCTCGAGCTTCACATCCAGTCCAGCGGTTGCGCCGGTCGCAGGAATGATGTCGTCTCCAGCGAAGCGCGTTCCGGCTGGCGTGCCGGTGACTCCACCGAGCGCGTCACGGATATCGCGAATTGCGGCTGCGTGGCGTGCTTCGACGGAAACGATCTTGCCGGCGAGCGTGAGGTATCCAGCATCCTTGAGGTACTTGCCTGCTCCGTTGTAGGCGGAGACTCCGAGGTCCTCGAATGCTTCCGCATTCTTGAGAATCACGGCAGGACTGGTGAGCGTCGAAGCGACGGCCGCCGAGTTGAAGGAGAGCGCACCGATCGCGCTCGTACCCAGGGCCGCTTTGAGAAACTCACGATGGATCACCTCGTGGTTGCGCAGGTCGTTCATTACTTCCTTCTGTTCAGCTGTCATGGAACTGAACGCCGCGGATCCGACTACAGCCGTATAGAATGCGGCCTCGAGCTGCTCGAGAGCATAGGCATAATTCAGAATGCCGATATCGTTGCTCAGGTTGAGCGAGGCCGATCCGCCGGTGGTACCGGTTGGGGCGACCTGATTGTACGAATCGCACGCCTGGAACAGACCTGGTGCCAGGACGATCGTGCCGCCGACTCCCAGCATCTTGAGAAATCCCCGGCGGGTAGAACCCTTCCAGAGCTGCTCAGTGCTGGTAACTACAAACGTTTTTTCACTATCAGACATCTAGCCATCCTCCACGCCGGCCGGTTGCTACGCGCGCTCCGGCCGGGCGGAACGCGCAATCGCGAAGATCCTCCCTCCACCAGGGAACGGCCTCGAGCGCTCGTGAAGCTCGGATGGTTCAAGGGTAGAGAGGCCGGCTGTTTACGCAGTTACCAGATTGAGCGAACAGGCCGACAGATTTTCGCAACGTCCTCTAATGCAGAGTCCGAGCCAAACTGCTCATATATTCAGTAGCAGATTGTTTTGGGGTACGATGCTGACTCAGTTTTTGGATTCAGGCGGAAAGAAACTCGACCGCTTATGCTCCAAGGCGATGTATTAAACGCCGTGAGGTGCCCGCAGAGGCTTTCGGATCTGCTGTAGCGGGCTATTCGAGCCGCGCTGGACTAACCTTTCTCCGAAGGATTCATTGTCCGACCAAAAGGACGGGATGATCGAGCTGCTCAGGGGCCGGATACTCCGGGGGCTCGAATCAGGTACTCTCGGATTGGGCGACCGGCTTCCGAGCGGGCGGGACGTGGCGAGTGAGTTTGGAGTGGATCACCGCGTGGTGCTGTCCGCGTACCGTTCGCTCGCCCAGGAAGGGCTTGTGGAGATGCGGCAGCGGGGAGGAGTGTATCTCGCCGCCACGTCAGGAGGAGAGGGGCGGCCTCTGCTGCCCGCCTCATGGATTGCCGATGTACTTGCGGAAGGACTCTCCCGTTCTATCCCGGCGATCGACCTGCATGAATGGATGCGTCGCTGTGTGGAGACCAGGCGGCTTCGCGCGGCTGTCATAGCGAGTACGCGCGACCAGGTGCATGGACTCTGCCGGGAATTGCGCGACGATTTCGGGCTGGACGCCGAGTACCTTCTGGTTTCGGACCTGGCGAGCCCTGAGTTACCGCTCGCGCTTCGGCGGGCTGATGTGATTGTCACGACGCCTTCCCTGGCGGACAGGATGCGTACTGTCGCAGAGGTGTTGGTACGACCCGTGATAGTCGTCGAGGTGAGGCCGGATCTGATTGCCGGGGAGTGGGCGCTCCTGTTGCGTCAGCAGGTGTACGTGATCGTCGCGACCGAGGAGTTCGGTGAAATGATCCGACAGTATTTCGCCGGTACAGACGGCAGGGAAAACATCAATATCCTCGTGGTCGGCAGGGACGACATGGCTTCCATCCCGGAGGGAGTACCCACGTACATCACTCAGAGTGTCCGTTCGTCGCTCGAGGGGGTGACTATCCGGGGACGTATCCTGCCGCCAGCCAGAACGATTTCGTCGAAGTCCGCGCGGGAGCTTTTCGGGTTCATAGTCGAGGCGAACATCGCCGCCATGGGCAGCGCCGGGGTTTGAAAAGGCCGCGGAAAGGGTCGCGGGAGTGGCGATGGCGCCGGTCTTGCCGGATTCCGGACTTGCGCTTTTTCCATTCGTGCGGGTAGAGTGGCTGGCACGAAGAAACCACTGCGTCACCTTACGAACCTTGCCATGATTTCGCCAGACGCAATTCGAGCATGACCGGCCCAGACCAGTCCACTCCGCCACTGCAGCAGCGGGTTCTCGCGGAGAGCGCTCCCGATCCTATTCTGACGATAGATGAGGACAGCGTGATCCTGTACGCCAACGAGGCTGCGGAGCGGGTCTTCGGATACACGCGCCTGGAATTGATCGGGCAGCGGCTGCCGATGCTGATGCCCGAACCGCTGCGCCAATATCACCTCGACGGAATAGCGCGCTACATCGCGACTGGTGAACGCCGGATTCAATGGCAGGGGGTGCGAGTCCCGATCGTCACCAAATCTGGCGACGAGATTCCGGTCGAGGTTTCCTTCGGTGAATTCGAGTGGGAAGGACGGAGACTGTTCTCGGGATTTTTGCGCGACGTTTCAGAGCGCGTCGCGAGCGACGCCGCGCTCGGCGCTGCGAATGCGAGACTGTATGAGCAGGCGGTGGAGCTGGAGCAGCAGGTAGAGACGGCCGAGACCCTGGCAGACGATCTCGCGCGCTCGGGCGAGGAATCCGAGCGCCGCGCTCGCGCCGAGGCGCGCAGCAGCGAACGGGCGCGGCGATTGCTCGAGCTCAGCACGGCTTTGAATCGCGCGGTCAGGAGCTCCGAAGTGGCCGATTTCATCCTCGACATCGGCATGGACGCGGTTGGGGCGTCTGCAGGATCTTTCGCGGTGCTGTCGCAAGCCGGAGAACATGGCGAGTTCGAAGTGATTCGAAGCCGGGGTTTTTCGCCGGAAATCGTGGCCAGCTATCTTCACTTTCCGCTGCATGGCGGACGCCCGCTTTCCGACGCAGTGCTGAGCGGTTTGCCGGTGCTTCTGGGATCGCGTGATGCGGTAAAGGAGCGGTACCCGATAGTAAAGGACATCGACTTCGAAGCGCTTGCAACGATTCCCGTGATCACGGGTGGCATCACCATAGCCGCGATCGCGTTCAGCTTCCAGGAATCACAGGATTTCGACGCGCCGACTGAGACCTTTCTCCGGACTGTTGGCGAACAGTGCGCTCAGGCCCTGGAACGAGCGCGGCTCTATGAGGCGCGTAACCGGCAGGTCGAGCAGAGCAGCTTTCTCGCGGACGCCAGCCGACTGCTCTCGTCGTCGCTCGACTACGAGATCACGTTGAACCTGCTGGCTGAATCGGCGGTGCCGATGCTTGGAGACTGGTGCGCCGTGGACATCATCACGGATCCGTCGGCGCGCACGTGGCCGCCGGATATTCACAGGCTCGCTGTCGTGCACACCGATCCGGCGAAGCGCTCGATCGGGCTCGAGCTGGAGAGCAGGTTCCCGACCGATTGGTCGGCACCGCAGGGGCTGCCATCGGTCATTCGTTTCGGCACGACACAGTTCATGCCGGTGATCAGCGACGAAATACTGGTCGCGGTAGCACGGAACGCCGAGCATCTGGCGATGCTGCGAGAGCTGCAACTGACGTCCGCCATCGTGGTTCCTCTGATCGCGCGCGGCCTTACGCTCGGGGCGCTCACGCTCGTGATGAGTGAATCGGGAAGGCGCTACACCGAGGACGACGTTGTGCTTGCTCAGGATCTTGCGGGCCGCGCCGCGATTGCGATAGACAATTCGCGGTTGTATCGCGAGGCGCAGCTTCAGCGCGAGGTGGCCGAAACAGCGCGCGCCACCGCAGCTTCCGCAAGCAAGGCGAAGAGCAACTTTCTGGCGACGATGTCGCACGAGATCCGCACGCCGATCAACGCCGTGCTCGGATATTCGGAGCTGCTCGCCCTGGAGATCGCGGGGCCACTCAATGAGGAACAGCGCAACCAGCTCGCTCGGATCCGTTCGAGCACGGGTCACCTGCTGACACTTGTCAACGAAGTGCTGGATCTGGCGAAGATCGAGTCGGGAACGCTCCGCGTGGACGTTCAGGAAGCCGTGGCGGGCGACAGTGTGAACGCAGCACTGTCGCTTGTCGGTCCTCAGGCAAGGGCGAAGGGCGTACAGCTCACCGACCGATGTGAGGGCGCATGCGCTACCCGCTACGTCGGCGACGAAAACCGGGTAAGACAGATTCTCGCGAACCTCATCACAAATTCGATCAAGTTCACCAATGCCGGCGGAACGATATCGGTCTCCTGCGCGGAGACTGCGGGCGATGCGAGCAGGGCAACTCTGGATCCGAATGCGTCCTACGTCGCCTTCCGAGTCGCAGATACGGGGATCGGAATCGCCTCGGAGCAACTCGAATACATCTTCGACGCCTTCGTGCAGGGCGCTGGCGAGGACGCGAGTCCCTACACGCGCGAGCAGACCGGTACGGGCCTGGGCCTCGCAATCAGCCGCCAGCTCGCGCACAGGATGGCCGGGGAAATCACGGTGGAGAGCAGGCTCCGCGAGGGCTCGGTTTTCACGTTGTTCCTGCCGGTTTCCGATGGCACTCTCGCTGCAAAGGCTTCCGCGAAAGAATCGGAGTAAATGAGCGGTAGCATCTGCGAACTCACGAGTTGTCCCGTGTGTGGTTCACCCGGAATGTCGAGCTCGCCAACAGCTCCGACATGAGGATCGAGCGGGAACGACTCTGGGAATTTCGTGACCGCAGGCTGCGCGACGATGTTCCTCCGGAGAACCTCATGGACCGCGTCGCGTTCTCGCAGGAGCCTCCCTTGCGATTGGCCCGGTGCACGCGGTGCACGCACATCTATCTCAACCCCCGCGAAAGCGCTAATCCCTGGCCGCCGCTTACGAGGACGATGCCCCGGACGACGCCGTGCTCGCGTCGCTGTTCGACACTCAGCACGCGGCACACGCGTCACAGGTACGCCGGCTGGATGCCGTATTCGGTCGAACGGGGCGCGGCCTCGAGGTAGGATCCTACGCGGGCGGATTTCTCGCCGCGGCGCGAGACGGGGGCTGGATGTTCGACGGTGTCGACGTCAGTCCAGCGGCGTGCGCCTTCGCGGCGGGCAAGGGATTCCACGTAACGTGCGGGCAACTGCAGGATGTCATCGCGACGGAGCGCTACGACGTGGTGGCGGTATGGAATACGTTCGAACAGCTCCACGATTCCCGCGCAGCCGTGCGTGCCGCGCGGAGCTTCCTCAAAGAAGGAGGAATGCTCGCGGTGCGAGTACCCAGTGGCTCATTCTACGCGCGTTGGCGGGCGCGGCTGGCAGGGCCTTTCGCCGGCGTCGCCGAGCGATTGCTGGCGCACAACAATCTCCTTGCGTTCCCATACCTAAAGGGATTCACTGCGCACTCGATGGGCTGGCTGCTGGAGCGAGCCGGGTTCAGCGTGAAGACCGTTCATCGCGACACCCTTGTACCCGTGGCGGATGAATGACCACGGCGATTGGCGTGCTCGACGAGCGCGCGGTGAAGCGAGTGGAGCGTCTGATCCAGACGCGCTGGCACGCACCTTGGGTTGAAGTGTACGCGACGGTGAATCGGGACTAGCCCAGCGC
>JALYYT010000129.1 GCA_030946285.1 Gemmatimonadota bacterium | reverse complement strand
TTCGTATTCCGCGAATCTGGGTAAGCTCTGGCTGGAGCATGGGGGCGTGTGGGTACTCGCGAACATTCGAGGTGGTGGCGAGTTCGGTCCAGCATGGCACGAAGCCGGACTCAAGACACATCGTCAGGTCATCTACGATGACTTCGCGGCCGTCGGGCGTGATCTGGTGACCCGTGGAATCACGACTGCACGCCGTCTGGGAATTGAAGGTGGCTCGAATGGCGGATTGCTAATGGGTGTGGAATTCACACAGCATCCGGAGCTATGGAACGCGGTGGACATCCAGGTGCCATTGCTCGACATGCTGCGGTTCGAACAGATCGCTGCGGGTGCGTCGTGGGTGGGGGAGTACGGGAGTGTGTCAATTCCGGCGGAGCGTGCATTCCTCGCATCCATATCTCCGTACAACAACATTCGACCCGGGGTGCAGTATCCCGAACCGTTCATCTGGACGACGACAAAGGACGACCGCGTGGGTCCTCAGCACGCGCGCAAGTTCGCCGCGAAGCTGTCGTCAATGAACATCCCGTATCTGTATTACGAAGTGATCGAAGGTGGACATGGATCGGGCGCCAGCCTGAAAGAGCGGGCGCATACCACAGCGCTTGAAATGACGTACTTCACACGGAAGCTGATGGATTGATCGTGATTTTGACGCGGCACGATTCTGCAAGCGGCTCGGCGTGATCTGCGCGACCGGCTCGGTAGATTCCCCGTTCAGTCCAGCAGCGTGTACCGAACCGATCGGGGTGTGAGCATGAAGAGTCACGAAGAAAAAGCGCGCGCCTTTCGCGATCTCCACCAACGCGAAGGCGCGTTCATCATCCCGAATCCGTGGGATATTGGGACGGCACGGCTGCTGGAGCACACCGGATTCGAGGCACTCGCAACGACGAGCGCCGGTTATGCATTCTCGCTGGGTCGCCTGGATTATCAGGTGAACCGTGACGAAATGATGCTGCACGCATCGCAGCTTGCAGCGGCGACAGACATTCCCGTGAGCGCGGATCTCGAAAACGGATTTGGCGATTCTCCCGAGATTGTTGCCGAGACGGTGAGAATGGCTGTAGCGGCAGGACTCGCCGGATGTTCGATCGAGGACAGCACAACTCGCGGCGATGACCCCATCTATGACGTTGAGGTTGCAGTCGAGCGTATTCGCGCTGCGGTGGAAGTGGCCAGGGATCTGCCATTCCCGTTCATGCTGACTGCACGCGCGGAAAATTACCTGCACGGCAGGCCGAATCTGGGCGATACGATTGCACGGCTCCAGAGGTTTCAGGAGGTGGGAGCGAACGTACTCTACGCTCCGGGGCTCGAGGACATGGGCGAACTTCGAACACTCATCAGCGCGGTGGATCGTCCCGTGAATGTGCTTGCGGGGATGATTGGTACGAACTTCGACCTGGAGGCTCTGGCCGATATCGGGGCGAAGCGAGTAAGTGTTGGAGGCGCTTTGACCCGGACGGCATACGGCGCGGTGCTGAGGGCCGCTCGCGAGATGAAGGAGCGCGGCACATTCGGTTTTGTCGATGGATCAGTGAGCTCGGCGGAGATCGCTGCGCTGCTCGGCAGCTATCCAGCGTAACCGAAGCTCTTCCGCGAGGTCCCCGGGAGGCACATGTTCAGGAGACACACGGTAGCCGCGCGAACCATGAACGCCGAGACGATGCCCATGCCCCGCAACCAGCTTCTGACATTGGCCTCTGTCGCGGTGTTTGCCGTGTGGCCCACCCCCGTGACTGCGCAAAACCCCGCTCCAGGGGCGCCTGGACAACCGGGCCAGCAGGGGCCGCCGCCCAAGCCGAAGAACCTGAAATTCTTCCCGAAGGACATTCCGATGCGCGCGCTGCAGGACACGATGAACACGTTCACGCGCGCACTCGGCGTCAACTGCTCGTTCTGTCACATGGCGGAGGAGAACCAGCCGCCAGCCGAGCGCAACTTCGCATCGGACGAAAAGCCGAACAAGGACAAGGCGCGCACGATGCTTCGCATGGTCGCCGCCATCAACGGCGACTACCTGACGAAACTGTCATCGCGCGTTCAACCGCCGGTCGTAGTCACCTGCGCTACCTGCCATCGCGGCGTGGCTGAGCCGCGCCAGCTGGATCAGGTCATCCTGAGCAGGTACGACTCTGCCGGCGCTGACTCCGCCATCGCACTGTACCGCCATCTCAGGCAGCAGTATTACGGACGCGCTTCGTATGACTTCGGCGAGAGCTCGCTGGCGCAGGTTGGCGGAGCGCTGCGCCAGCAGAACAGACTCGCGGACGCGGTGAAGTTCTACATGCTGAATCTGGAGTTCGCTCCATCGTCCAGCTCGGCGTGGTCACAGCTCGGCGGCGCTCAGCTTGCATCGGGCGATACGGCGACGGCGATAGCCAGCTTCCAGAAGGCGCTGTCGCTCAATCCTAACGACAGGCAGGCGACGCGCGCGATGCAATCACTGAAGCCGAAGTCCTGATTGCGGCGCTCATCCACGCACATGTGAACCAGAACTATCACGGTGAAGTCCGGGAAGACTGACGAAGTTCCCATTCTGTCCTTTGTCGACCAGAAGGCGTGGCACACGTGGCTCGATAAGAGTCACGCGACGTCCAGCGGCATCTGGATTCTGTTCGGCAAGAAGAATTCGGGGATCAAGTCCGTCACCTATCTGGAAGCACTGGACGTCGCGCTTGCGTTCGGATGGATAGACAGTCAGAAACGGAGCCACGACGAGACGCACTTTCTCCAGAAATTCACACCGCGCGGGAAGCGCAGCATATGGTCGGTCGTGAATCGCGCGAAGGCTGTCGCATTGATCGAGAGTGGCGACATGAACCCGGCCGGGCTCGCGGAAGTGGAGCGCGCAAGAAGTGATGGGCGCTGGGAAGCAGCGTACGAGCCACAGGCGAAAGCACAAGTGCCGCCCGATCTGCAGCTCGCGCTGGATGCGAACCCGGTCGCAGCGAAATTCTTTACGACGCTTAGCAGCCAGAATCGCTACGCGATCCTGTTTCGCGTTCACACGGCGCGGAAGCCCGAAACGCGCGCGAAGCGGATCGAGCAGTTCGTTGCGATGCTGGCCCGACACGAGACTATCCACCGGTGACGGTAGGGCGCGGTACGACACCACCAGTCGTTGACGCGGGCAGGGCGCGGATACATCTGCGCCTTACGGGGTTGGGTCACTCCGGTCAGTGCAGCAACGCGTTCCAGACGAGAGGGTACGTCGCCATGCTCTGCGCGCGGTACTGCGGACGGAATCCGAAAAGCACCACGTGTCCCTTGCCACGCCTGACGTCCACCATCGCCGCCTTTCCGGCGAGATGCTCACCTCCGAGCAGCCAGCCGGAGAGCAATGGATCACCCTGCGACGAGTA
>JALYYT010000085.1 GCA_030946285.1 Gemmatimonadota bacterium | reverse complement strand
CGAGAAGCAAGTCACGTGCGGCGCGGCTCTCCGGCAACTCCTCGTACAGTGTAGCCGCAACCGTAGCGGGACCACGGCGGTCCGATAGCAGCATGACCTTCACCCGATGTTCGTAGACTCCGAGCCGCACGCTAACCTGATCCCCAGCCTTCACGGCCTTGGATCGCTTCACTCGCTCGCCATTCAGGTGCACCTTCCCGCCGTCGATGGCTTCCGCCGCGAGCGCTCGTGTCTTGAAGAATCGCGCGGCCCAAAGCCACTTGTCCAGCCGCGGCGGTTCCATTCCGGACTCAGTGGCCACGCTAGTCCGCCTTTCCCGTGTGACGCGGATCGAGTGCGTCGCGCAGAGCGTCTCCCAGCAGATTGAACCCGAGGACGGCCGCGCCGATTGCCAGTCCGGGGGCGAGTGAAGTCCAGGGCGCATTTCGCAGCTGGTCCAGGTCGCGCCCATCGGCGATCATGCTTCCCCAGCTTGCAGTTGGCGGCTGAATACCGAGACCGAGAAAGGAAAGCGCTGCCTCCGCCATGATCGCTCCGGCGATGCCGAGCGTCGCGGCGATCACGACCGGTCCCACCACATTCGGGAGGATGTGGCGCAACATGACTCGCGGATTGCGAGCGCCGAGTGCCTTTGCAGCCTGGACGTACTCCAGATCGCGCACCACCAACGTCTGTCCGCGAACGAGGCGCGCCATCCCCGCCCATCCCACCACGCCGATCGTCACGAAGACGACGCCCATGGAAGGCTGGAGGGCGGCGGACATCGCGATGAGCAGGAGAAGCGTGGGAAATGCGAGCGTGACGTCCGCGAGCCGCATGACGACTTCGTCAACCCACCCACGGTAGTAACCGGAGAGCAGACCGAGTGTCACGCCAAGCGTGACAGCGATGCACTGGGACACCAGTCCGACAGCAAGCGACACGCGCGCGCCGTAGACGAGTCTCGCCCAGACGTCGCGCCCCTGCACGTCCGTCCCGAGCCAGTGCGCACGTGAAGGCGGTTCCAGCAGGTTGATGAGGTCGATTGCGTTGGGATCCTGACGCGCGACGAGCGGGGCGAACACCGCCATTATCACGATCACGATTATGACCGCGACTCCGATGCGTGTGCGCGTGTCGGCGCCCAGTCGCTGAGTGATCGTCACAGACTGGGATCCCGAAGTTCAGGAGGTGTGTCATCGGGCTGTCGGCGCCAGCGGCGATGTTGCCAGAAATACTGTTCGGGGGCGGTGCGCACCCAGCGTTCCAGAATGTCGGTGTACGCGGCGACGATCGTGTCAACGTCATGCTCGCGATCACCGGTTCTCACCACCGGTACTTTTTCCACGCTCACGCGGTACCGCCCGCTCGGCTGCCGGAGCGCGGTGACGAATAGCGTGGGAGTATCGTATTTCATAGCGAAGACTGCCGCACCGCGCGGAGTCTTGGCCGGACGCCCGAAGAAGGTGACGAAAGTGGAAGCCAGTCCCATGACGCCCTGATCGGACACGAAGGCGACTGCACGTCCTTCGCGCAACGACCGTGGCGTGCGCCGTGCAGCTTCGAAGTCGCGCACTACGGTCATGCCAAGTGAGCCTCGTGTCTCGTTGATGTACGCGTCGAACAGCGGATTCGCCTGCGTGCGGACAATTACATCCATCGGCACGCCGCGAGCAGCGACATAGGCTCCAGCCAGCTCCCAGTTCCCGAGATGGCCGGTTACGAGTACGGCGCCCTTCCCCTGTGCAATGGCCTGCTCGACGAGCTCGAAGCCCTGGGAATCCTCCACCATGTCGAGAACGCCCTGCTTGCCTATTGACGGCAACAGCGCGGTCTCGATGGACGACCGGCCCAGATGCTCGTAGGCACGTCGCGCGAGCTCATGAACTTCCGCTTCCGGTTTTTCCGGGAACGCGGCCGCTATCTGTCGCTCCACGACGCGTCGTCTGATTCCCAACGGGGCGTATCCGAGTGCGCCAAGACGCTCACCGAGACCGCACGCGACGTTCCACGGAAGCGCATGCAGCAAGCCCACGACGAATCGAAGGGAGTAGTACTCGGCCCGGTGCGAAGTCGTCGGCAGCGGGGCGTCAGCCATTCGCAACGCACTCGCGAACGAAACGGGCAGTATCGCGCGCAATCTGCTTCCAGCTTGTCTCGCTCTCGACCATCTGGCGACCAGCGAGACTCATCGTGATTCTTCGATCCGGATCACGCAGCAAGCCGGCAACGGATTCAGCGATGAGCTCGGCGCTCGCAGTCGGCAGCAGAACGGCCGATTCACCTTCTCGCACGATGGACCGAACATCCGGGCCGTCCGTTGCGATGACAGGGAGACCGGCCGCCTGAGCTTCCATCAAGGACATTCCGTGTCCGGCGATAGTGGGATCGGCGCGAGATGCGTCCAGATAAATGGTGGACGTTGCGTACGCCTCGGGAAGCTCGTCGTCGCGCATCGCACCTGCGAAGCCGATCAGGTCCATCACGTTCAGATCCGCTGCCAGGTTACGCAGCCGCGCCTCGTCGCTTCCCTCACCAACGAGAACATAGCGAAGACGCGGACACTCGTCACGCAGCAAAGCGATCGCCTGGATTCCGATATCGAGCCCGTTGGCCGATTCCAGACGGCCGACAGTAAGCAGGATCGGAGCGCGCCTCACTCCCCAGCGCTGCCGGAGAGTACCCGAATCGCGGCCGGGAGAGAATAGTTCCGGATCCGCTCCGACCGGTATCGCGCGCACTGGCGGAGGGTCGGAGAGACGCAAATCGGTCATGACCTCGCGCACGATGTCCGCGACAGGCTCCGTGGTGGCAATGATTCCGGCAGAATCGCCGAGCACCAGTCTCAAGGTACGGCGCGCGGCGCGGGACGCGCGAGCTTCATGCCGCATGAGGACCAGCTCACGCCTGCTCACATGCACGATGTATGGAATTCCGAGCCGCTTGTGCGAACGTTGAACGACTCTGCCGGCGACGGCGATATCGCCGCAATGCAGAACGTGCACGCGGCTGTCCGCTCGGCGGGAGAGCCAGCGCTCCCAGCGAAAGCGTGACAACCACGAGGCCGCTGCACCCGAGGTGAACGGCTGTCGCTCGATCGCGAATTCCTCGCGCAAGTCGTACCGGGCCGCGTCCGGATCCGACACAGTCGACACTGCCATCGGCTCTGGAAAGCTCCGGGCAATCGACACGAACCTCCGCGACGCCCCAGACAGTTCGGGAAGGAAATGACGCGTCACCAGAAGGTGCTGCACCCTTCCTAACCGATTACCGAATCGAGAGTCCAGGCTTCGCCGGACAGAAGATTCCCGATTCGCTGGTCGTACGTGTGATTCGCGCGCACAAACTGTTCTCCCTGACTGCGAATGCGCTCGCGTGCGTCGGGGTCGGCAAGAAATATCGCTGCCTTGTCCACGCAATTGGCAGCGTCGCTGTACCAGGCGCAGTGTTCGCCGTCGCGGAGGAACTGCGTTACGCCCGGCGTTCCCTGACCCAGGTAGAACGCCCCGGCGAGTATCACCATCCAGGTGCGATCGGAGGTGTAGGTAGATCCTCCGCTCGCACGCGATGGATTTATTCCGAGCGTTATTGCCGAGCTGGAGCAGACCTGCGCGAATTCTGTCCCTTCGACCGAGCGGCCATTCCACCGCAGCGCGTCCTTCCACTCTTCCCACGCTGGTCCGTACACGCGCACATCGCAGTGTCTGGCCAGCTCGAGAAGCACCGCCGCGCGGGAGGCATCGTAACCGGTGCCTATGAATGCTACGTCGCCCGCGAGCGCAGGTACGGGCGCAACGGGCGTGATGCCCGCATCACCTGCAGCCGGCAGAAACTTCGCGTTCAACCCGAGGGCCCGCCACTCCGCGTCGAAGCCAGTGACGAAAAACGTGGAGGCGATCGCGCCGACAGACGCGATATGACCGATGTCCGAGCGGTGAGTGTCGCGGTACCACTGCGGATCGTGATACCACATTGCGTTCGGAATGTCGCCAACGATGCGGCGTACGGTCTCGAGATCGAGCGCTAGACACTTCGAAAGAAAAACGAAGTCGGGGCGGAAGCGGCGCGCCTGTGCGCGCACGAGGTGTTGCGTCATCCTGCGGCCGATCGCCCGTTTCATGCGGCGGTCATCCAGAGTCAGAACCTCGTGACCGGCACGCTCCAGAGCGCGCTGGG
>JALYYT010000067.1 GCA_030946285.1 Gemmatimonadota bacterium | reverse complement strand
TCGTGGAGTTCGAGGGTGACGTCTGCATCGTTCCGGCCAACTCCTTCGCGCTGGCCTGCTCGGTCGAGTATTTCCGGATCCCGCGCGACGTCGTCACGCTGTGCGTGGGCAAATCCACCTACGCGCGCTGCGGCATTATCACAAATGTGACACCGTTCGAGCCGGAGTGGGAGGGGTATGTGACACTGGAAATTTCCAACACTACGCCCCTCCCTGCGAAGATCTACGCGAACGAGGGGATCGCGCAGGTGATGTTCTTTCGAGGTGACGAGCCACCGATCACTTCGTATAAGGACAAGAAGGGTAAGTATCAGGGCCAGAGCGGGGTTACGCTGCCACGGCTCTAGCCGGCACGTAAGCGATTCCCGGAAACGAAAAATGGCCGCGATACGGATCGCGGCCATTGTTTTATCAGCTTGACCTGATTCAGCCGCGGAACATGCTGAAGGCGTATACCACGATCAGCAGGACCACCACCAGCGCTATCCCCCAGACGACCGGATTCACTCCCTGACGCCCAACCTCGGCGGGCTGTCCGTGTGGTGACAGCGCGTTGGGGTCGGTTCCCTTGCCCACGACATAACTGGTCTTCTCGACCGCGTCAGCTCCGCCGAGCGCGGTTTCCGAATCCATGAACTGGGGCTTGGAGTGGTCGTTGGTGCGCTCGGTCATCAGGCGCCGCCCGCCGAAGCTTTCGCTCCGGGCGCTCCCCGCAGCGTCGCTCTCATGTAGTCGCGGTTCATGTGCTTGATCGCATTGAGACTGATCTCCTTTGGACAAGCTTCCTGGCACTCGCCGTAGAGAGAGCAATTTCCGAACCCCTCGAGATCCATCTGCTCCACCATCTCGAGCACTCGCCGGTTACGCTCGGGCTGACCCTGCGGAAGCAGCCCCAGATGCGTGACCTTGGCGCCGGTGAACAGCGACGCCGACGCATTCGGGCAGGCGGCGACGCATGCGCCACACCCGATGCAGGCGGCAGCATCCATCGCGTCATCGACTGATGACTTGCCGATGAGTATATCGTTTCCGTCCGGCGTGCCACCGGTATTCACGCCAATGAATCCGCCAGCCTGAATGATGCGGTCGAAGGCGCTGCGGTCGACCACGAGATCCTTGACGATCGGAAACGCGCGCGCGCGCCATGGCTCGATGACGATGTCGTCTCCGTCCTTGAACGAGCGCATGTGCAGCTGGCACGTGGCCGTTCCACGCTGCGGACCGTGCGCTACACCGTTGATCATCATTCCGCACGAGCCGCAGATCCCTTCGCGGCAGTCGTGGTCGAACGCGATGGGACGCTTGCAGTCGAGCGTGAGTTTCTCGTTGATGACGTCCAGCATCTCCAGAAAGGACATGTCGGGCGAAACGTCCTGCGCCTCGTAGGTCTCCAACCGGCCGGTGTCCTTCGCCGATGGTTGGCGCCAGACGTGAAGCTTGAGATTCATTACTTGTAGCTCCGCTGCGAGAGATGCACTGACTCGAACTCGAGCGGCTCCTTGTTGAGAATCGGATCTGCGTCGGGGCCGGCATACTCCCAACCCGACACGTACGAGAAATGCGCGTCGTCGCGCAACGCCTCTCCGTCTGGCGTCTGGCTTTCCTCTCGAAAGTGAGCGCCGCACGACTCGGTTCTGTTCAACGCGTCGCGCACCATCAGCTCGCCAAGCTCGAGGAAATCAGACACGCGTCCGGCCTTCTCCAGCGCCTGGTTAAGCTCGGCGTCGGAGCCGGGAACGTTGACATCGCGCCAGAACTCCTCGCGCAGCTTCGGAATCAGCTCGAGCGCCTTGCGCAGACCTGCGTCGTTGCGTGCCATTCCGCAGTAGTTCCACATGATGTGACCTAGCTCGCGATGGATCGAATCGACGGTTCGCGTGCCGTTGATCGACAGGAGCTTCTGCGTCCGTTCCGTGATCTCGCGCTCGACCTGCTTGAACTCCGGCATGTCCGTATCCACGGCGTTGATTCCACCGCGGGCCAGATAATCGCCCAGCGTGTAGGGAATCACGAAATAGCCGTCGGCCAGTCCCTGCATGAGCGCGCTCGCACCGAGCCTGTTCGCTCCGTGGTCCGAGAAGTTCGCTTCGCCCATTGCATACAGCCCGGGGATCGTCGTCATGAGGTTATAATCGACCCAGAGACCGCCCATCGTGTAATGCACCGCCGGATAGATACGCATCGGGACCTGATACGGATTCTCGTCGGTGATGCGCTGGTACATCTCGAACAGGTTACCATAGCGCTCGGTGATTGTCTGCTCGCCGAGGCGCTGGATCGCGTCAGCAAAATCGAGATAGACGCCGAGTCCGGTCTCACCAACACCGCGACCTTCGTCGCAGACTTCCTTGGCGGCTCGCGAGGCGATATCGCGCGGAGAAAGATTGCCGAACGCGGGATACTTTCGCTCGAGATAGTAGTCGCGCTCTGCTTCCGGGATATCCCGCGCGGCGCGCTTGTCGCCCTTGGCCTTCGGTACCCATACGCGTCCATCGTTGCGCAGCGACTCGCTCATCAGCGTGAGCTTGGACTGGTAGTCGCCGCTCACCGGAATGCAGGTCGGATGAATCTGCGTGAAGCACGGGTTCGCGAAGACGGCGCCGCGCTTGTACGCACGCCAGATGGCGGTCGCGTTCGATCCGCGCGCATTCGTGGAGAGGTAGAACACATTCCCGTATCCACCTGTCGCCAGCAGCACTGCATCGGCGGCGTGCGATTCGATCTTTCCAGTGAGCAGGTTCCGGGTGACGATACCGCGTGCGCGGCCATCTACCATCACGACGTCGAGCATCTCCGTGCGCGGATACATCGTGACCAGTCCCTTGGCGATCTGCTTCTCGAGCGCCTGGTACGCACCGAGCAGGAGCTGCTGCCCTGTCTGACCTCTCGCGTAGAACGTGCGAGAAACCTGTGCGCCGCCAAATGAACGGTTGGACAATGTGCCACCGTACTCGCGCGCAAACGGCACTCCCTGGGCGACGCACTGATCGATGATGTTGACCGACACCTGCGCGAGCCTGTACGTGTTGGCCTCGCGCGAGCGGAAATCACCGCCCTTGATAGTGTCGTAGAACAGGCGGTAAACGCTGTCGCCGTCGTTCTGGTAATTCTTGGCCGCGTTGATTCCGCCCTGGGCCGCGATGCTGTGTGCGCGCCGCGGTGAGTCCTGAAAGCAGAAGCACTTGACCTTGTAACCAAGCTCGCTGAGCGTCGCCGCCGCAGACGCGCCGGCCAGTCCGGATCCGACCACCAGCACCGTGTACTTCCGCTTGTTGGCCGGATTCACGAGCTTGACGTCGAACTTGTGCTGCTCCCACTTATCGGTCAGTGATCCCGGCGGGACCTTGGAGTTCAGTTCCATTACCTATCCGAGCCAGCCGAGGAAGATTCCGAGCGGCACGAGAGTGAAGCCGGCCCACACGACGATCGCGATGATCGCGGAGAGACGGTGATGCAGCGGATTGGGGGAGTCGCCCGCAATGGACAGCGTTCGCGCCGAGCTCCATGCGCCGTGATACAAGTGGAGTCCGAGAAACACCATGGACACGATGTAGAACAGCGCCACCCACCACACGTGAAACGCCTGCACGACGTTGTGGTACACGTCGCCGTCAATGAACGGCCCGCCCGGACTGAACGTGCCGGTCGTGAAGTGAAGAATGTGAAAGACGATGAAGACGAGCAGGAGCACCCCGCCCCACCGCATCACGCGTGACGCGAGCGTCGAGACCTGTGGTACTCGTGTCGTGTAGTCCTGTGGCCGTGCGGCGTGACTCTGTTGCGTCAGCGAGTAGGCGGCGGCGACATGCAGAATCACGGCGAGAATGAGCACGACTCGCGCTACCCAGAGAAGCTCCGCGCCGGGTCCGTGCAGAAAATGACTGTACGTATTCAGCGCGTCCGGGCCCTTGAAGACCAGCAGGTTTCCCGTGATGTGGGCAAGAACGAAACCGATACCGATGATGCCAGTGACGGCCATGACGATCTTCCTTCCGACCGTTGACCGCCAGAGCCGCTGAGCGGGGTTCATTCCGTCCTAGAGCTTGACAGCGCGCATCGGCTCGCGAACGGCCTCTGCGCTTGCTTCGAGCGCCGTGCGCTCATCGGCAGTCAGCTCCACTTCGTAGATCTTCTCGAGACCGGAGCGTCCCAGCTTGCATGGAACACCGAGGAAGAGATCGCGCATGCCGTACTCTCCCTGCAGCCACGCGGCGCAAGGCAGTATTCGCTTCTGGTCCTTCGCGATCGCCTCGCACATCTGCACGGCGGCCGACGACGGCGCGTAGTACGCCGAACCTGTCTTGAGATGCTTGACGATCTCGCCCCCGCCGGTGCGTGTCCGCGCAACGATTGCGTCCAGTTTTTCCCTGGAAATGAGCTGCGTGATCGGGATTCCGCTCACGCTTGTATACGATATCAGTGGCACCATCGTATCTCCGTGACCGCCAAGCACCATCGCCTGGATGTCGCGGACCGAGACGTCGGCGGCTTCAGCGAGGAAGCTCCTGTATCGCGCGGTATCAAGGACGCCAGCCATGCCTAGCACGCGCTCGCGCGGGAAGCCGGTGACCTTCATCGCGACGTAGGACATCACGTCGAGCGGGTTGGACACGATGATGAGGATCGAGTTCGGCGAGCTCTTCCGGATCTGCTCGGAGACCTGCTTCACTATTCCCGCGTTCGTATTGAGCAGGTCGTCGCGGGACATGCCAGGCTTGCGGGCGATGCCGGCAGTGATGACAACGATGTCGGAGTCGGTGGTTTCGTCGTAACTGTTGGTGCCGATGATCCTGCTGTCGAAGCCTTCGATCGGCGCCGACTCCCACTGGTCCAGACCCTTGCCCTGCGGAATGCCTTCGGCGACGTCCACCATCACAACGTGGCGGGCCAGCTCCTTCTCTGCGAGTCGCTGGGCGGTGGTCGCACCAACATTACCAGCCCCGACGACCGTGATTTTATTGACCATTTAAGTGTTCGAGTCCTGAGTGGTGAACGACTGACGGCGAGCGAGCGCCGTAGATCTAAGTTAGTGCCTACCCACCGGTTTGCGAGAGGGCGCGAAGACCGCCGGTCCGCAACTGCAGCAGCGCGTGCTCCAGCGGTTTATCGGCGAGCGCCTGCGCGACGAAGGGCTGGAGAGCGACGCCCGCGCGCAATGGCGTGCGAAGGTCCACCTCGTGATCGCCGAAGAGACACGTCCTCAGGCGTCCGTCGGCGGTGAGTCGCACACGGTTGCAGGACGCGCAGTATGTGTGCGTCATCGGTGTGATCACGCCGATTGTACCGGGCGCTCCCGGCGCGCGGTAATATCGGGCCGGCCCGTTGCCCGCTGGACCAACGTCCTGGACGAGCGGGCCGAGCGCGACCGCCGCGGCTTCGAGAACTTCGTCCGAAGGGACAACATGTTCGAATCCAGACTCGCTCATGTCACCCACCGGCATGAGTTCTATGAAGCGAACGTGAACCGGAAGTTCAAGCGTGAGTCGCGCGATCGCGCCGATCTCGTCGTCATTCACGCCGCGGACGACGACCGTGTTCACCTTGACCGGGTCGAAACCAGCGGCGATCGCCGCGCGCAGCACTCGCCTGGGATCCAGGCCCAGATCTCGACGCGCGATCGCGACGATTCTTTCCGGTCGCAGGGAATCCACGCTCAGGTTGAGCCGGTCGACACCCGCAGCGCGGAGCGAAGCTGCCATCGCCTCGAGCTTGACACCGTTGGTGGAAATCGCGATGTCCTCGATCTCCGCCACGGATCTGATGCGTGCGATGATATCGCACAGGTCGGGTCTCAGCGTCGGCTCGCCACCGGTCACGCGTATCCGGCGCAGTCCGAGAGGCGCGAGCTGCGAGACTACATCATGGATCTCCGCCGCAGTGAGAATTCCCTCGCGCGGAAGCCATTCCATTCCTGACTGCGGCATGCAGTACACGCATCGGAAGTTGCAACGGTCCGTCACCGAAATCCGGAGGTACTCGATGTTGCGGCCCGCTCCGTCCTTCATGAGGCTGCGCTCACTATGGAAACAGCGTCCGAATCCCCGTTGGCGCACGCGTTCACCCACTCGTGCGTGCCGTCCTCGTACAACTCGCGCTTCCAGATCGGGACCCGTCTCTTGATTTCCTCGATTACGTACCGGCACGCGACAAACGCCGCGTTGCGGTGAGCGTGGGCGGCAGCGATCACTACGCACGGTTCCCCCACCCTGAGCGCGCCGATCCGGTGCACCGCAACGATCTCTACTCCGTTCTCGAGTGCCGTGACTTCGCGAAGGATGTCATCCATCTCGCGTGTCGCCATTTCGGTGTACGCCGAGTATTCGAGACCAGTGACGTTGCGGCCTTCCGAGCTGTTGCGCACGGTGCCAATG
>JALYYT010000027.1 GCA_030946285.1 Gemmatimonadota bacterium | reverse complement strand
GCGCTCGGTTGCCGGGAAAGCTGACAGCGCACGTAAGACCGGCCGTGAAATAGAGTATTCGGATAGCTATCCCAAGCCACCCTTCAAGCCGCAGCACCAGAAATCCCCCGGACTTGAGTCGGAGCTCGCCCCTCGCCCACAATACATGGCGCCACTGTACCGAGGGTCTGGCAAGCTCGAGGGCAAGGCGGCCATAATCACTGGCGGTGACTCTGGGATCGGTCGCGCAGCGGCTGTACTGTTCGCCCGCGAGGGCGCCGACGTCGCCATTGTGTTTCTCCCGCAGGAAGCGAGCGACGCTCGCGAAACGGCTGCGGCCATAGAAGGCGAAGGCCGTCGCGCGCTTCTCATCCCCGGCGACGTGACGGACCGCGCCTTCTGTGACTCCGCCGTGAAAAAGACTATCGAGACGTTCGGCAAGGTAGATGTCGTTGTGAACAACGCCGGCTTCCAGAGGAACCAGAAGAAGCTCGACGACGTCACCGAGGAACAGTGGGACAAGACTTTCCGCACGAACATCTACGGATACTTTCACATGGTGAAGGCAGTCGTCCCGCACATGAAGCCGGGAAGCTCCGTCGTCAACACCGGCTCGATAACCGGGTTGGAAGCGGAAAAGACGCTACTCGACTACTCCGCCACGAAGGGCGCAATTCACGCGTTCACAAAAACTCTGGCGCAGATGCTCACCGACCGGAAGATTCGCGTCAACGCCGTAGCGCCGGGCCCCGTCTGGACACCACTCAACCCTTCAGCCAAACCTGCGAGCGATGTAGCGGACTTTGGTGGCGACGTTACCCTGGGTCGCCCCGGGCAACCCGAGGAACTGGCACCGGCGTACGTCTTCCTGGCATCAAACATCACTGCCAGCTACATCAGCGGAGTGATCCTGCCCGTGCTCGGCGGCGACACGGTGGCAGGCTGACGACCGAAAAGAAGAAGGGCCTCTGCGATGAGTGCAGAGGCCCTTCTGGTCGAGCGAACTCGTGCACCGCTACGGTGTCAGCGAATGGTAAAGCGCGGCAACGTTGAACCCTGCCGGGTCGATCTCGTAGTAACGGTTGTCGGTGTACCGACCCGTCGTCGGGAAGTACGGGGGTGGATTGTACAGCGCGCACTGATCATAGCTATAGCGCTTCGTGAACCCTGTACCATCTGACAATCCAACCGCTCCACGCTGCTGCTGGATGATTCCGCCCGTCAGGTACAGGCATCCGCGACCATTGTTCACGCCCTCGCACCCGTTCACGTTGTTGGGCCCGGACGAATAATTCTCGGCGCCGAACGCGGTGTTGAGTGCCATCATGACGCCCTGAATGAACACATCCTTCGTGTCGTCCATGTTCTTGTAGCCAAGCCCGGGAATGTTGGGCGGATCCTGCAGTGCGTTGTCCGCGACGTAGATGTTGTTGCCGGAGATGATCCCCAGCATGTCGGCAGTGCAGTTGTTGAGCGATGGATCGGTTACATACCTGAGGTCGCGCAGAATAGCGACGTTGCCGGTGGCATAGAGTGTTATCCGCGAACGCAGCGTTCCGCTCACGCCAACCGTGCCATTGACGTACAGGACGCCCTTTGTGCCCGCATTGAGACCGCGGTAAAGCGGAAACATGAACGCAGCCTCTCCAGGCCACAGCGCGGCGACGCCGGCAGGTATGGCGCCAGGGTACTTGCGCCAGTAGCCCATTGGATTCGTCGCGGAGTCGGCGGCGAAGAACGTCGTACTGTCGCCAGCGATATTCTGCGCTGCCGCGAGCACAAGCGCAGGGACTCCCGATGATGCCAGAGTTGTGTCGGTCGTGTACGCAAGGGTGCTCCGATAGCTGACAGCGCGCAGATTCGGATCCCCGCCCAGATAGCAGCGCGCAGTCGGCTGGCTAAGCACGGTCTTCTGCAGCGTGCCGGAGTTGGAGCTCGTCAAGTTGCCTATCGTGCCACCGCTGTAGTTCCCGGAGCTCGTTAGCGCGTTCTTGAACCATCTCTTGGTGTGTTCCGACAGCGGCACGAAGGCCGGACGCGACGGAGATCCGAGCCCAGTGCCGGTATTCGTGAACACATAGCTTGCGCCGCAGTTGTCGAGCGAATAATCGCCACGTAGCCAGCCGGCGCCGGCCTTGCTCACGTACACCCTGAAGAATCCGTCATCCACGCCGTTGATCGGCAAGCCGCCAACGCCGCCGGCGCCACCGTTGTACGGTCGCGCGATGAATTCAATTCGCATCTGCGTCTGATCCACGGTCGACGCGTTGGGGGCATTGAAGGCGAAGTTCGCCGCACCGGCGTAACCGGAAAGTGCGCTCAACGTAGTGTTGTTCGGTAACGATATGGCTCTCTGGTTCTGTGAATAGCCCGCGTCGAAGGTGCCGTACCCAACTCCGTTAATCGTCCTGGCAGTTCCTACAGTTCCGTGGAATCGCGCGCCACCCGACCCGATGTTGATCTGATCGTTGGACCAGACAGGGCCCCAGAGCTGATCGTTGTTGTTGAAGTAGATGGGATTACCGTTATTCGTTTCCTGGTTGGACCAGTACGCGAACTTGGCGAAGCTCTCCTGTGCCAGCTCCAGACGGCGGATGACCTTTGCCCCAGATGAGTTCTGAGCGACGGCCACAACGCTGACGAAACGGCCGAACTGCCCGGTGTTCGAGCTGGTTGGTCCGAGGTACATGCTCGCCGTGATACCCGGAATGGGGTTGCCATCCGCGCCCATCACCGCAACGCCGTTCAGCACCGTGCGATAGCCCGAGTCGGGGGCGGCATACGGATCGAAGTTGAGTGTGCTCTTGCCCATCTGCAGAATCGCCTCGTCAGCGTAGCGCATGTCGCGCTCCTGATCGTACGTATTGGCGAGAATCTGCTCGTTGCCGCCGAGATAGATCGCGGATGTCGCGAGACTGGCAAGCGACAGTGTGAGCACGAGCGTGAGAATGAGCGCAGATCCGCGCCGATTACCGCGCACTACCTGCTGGCCACGATTCTTCCATTCGCGAAGCCTGTTCACGAAGCTGCCAAGGTTCTTTCCAGACATCATTCCCCCTTATGGGACATTGACCTGACCACTGGACGCGACTGCCGAGAACTGGCCGCCGCAATCTTCGGCGGCGACGCCATACACCCACTGATTACCGCTCGACACCTGTGAATCGGTGAACGTATACGTAGGCTGCCCGCCGGGAATGGACGCGAGAGGATCTGCGAACGCCGTCGAAGGCGTTCTCCGGTAGATCACGTACTTCTCGACATCCTTCTCGCCGCCGGATTCGTCCAGCGCGCGATTGAAGGAAATGAGCACCTTGCCCGGGAATGCGACAGCTGTGACAGTCTGACCAAAGACTGGTGGATCACCGCAAGTCGCGTGATTCAGCAGACCAGCGTTCAGAAGGCGGATGGAGCTGTCTGCTGGACGCTGACTTACCGTACCATCCCGCTCGATGAACGTCCCGATGAGATGTACCTTGACGAACCGGATCTGATCGGTCAGACCTGAGGAGCCGGTGTCTGCCGGCGAGCCATGCACATCAACGTGAAAGGCCGGCAGCGACGAAACCGGAACGTCGGTCACCACACCAGCCGTTGAGATTGTCTGGTACGTGAACGGCGGAGTGTTCGCGTCCATGACGAGTCCGCGAGCCAGTGTGTCTATGGGCATTGCGTTCACACGGCGAAACAGCGCGTACCGGCCGTTCGAGCCGACACTCAGGTCAGGCGCGACCCAGAACGAAATCGTCTCTGCCGCGCTCGGCGGCCCGTTGGTGCGATAGTACGGCACCGTCGGCCATACCACGGTCGAGAGCGGCAGCGTGACCTGGCTGGACGGGTCCATGCTCATCGTCGAACCCACTGGAAGATCCGGATCGTAGTAAACGGCACCGAACGCTCCGCCCTCGGAAGCCGTATCACGCGATGCGTAGTCGGCGTTGAAGGTCAGTGCATACGGCGTTGCCTGAACGATCAGCGGCTGTGCATCGGCGACGCCGGCACCTGCAACCCGGACCTGCCGATCCATGGTCGCAATTGCGAAGCGCACGTTCTGCTGAGCATCTGCGCGGCCCGCAGTGCTGCCCATCGCACGTAGCTGAGTACGAAACACGGGAAACGCCATTGCGAACACGAGCAGAAGCACGCTCATCGCGATCATGATCTCGAGCATCGTGAATCCGCGACGATTACGACTTGGCACAGAAACGGATTGCGAAAGGTTCTTCATCCTTGGCACCTCAATAGGACGCGATCATTGTGCTGCGCTTGATCGGAGTCGAAAGTCGGGGATTGGAGACGATGACGGTTATGGTCCTGTAGTCGTACAGATCGCTCGCACCGCCGCCCGTATGCGTCACCAGGGTCTGTCGCGTATAGCCTGTGTACGGACTGGAAAGCGCCTGCGTGCCAGGATACAGCGTGTCGATCGCCCCGTAGCGCGGAGCATTCTTGATCTGCTCGAGACGCTGCGATGCGAGCTCGTTCGCAGTGTTCTTCACGTCACTCACGGCGACGATCCGCGCGAATTTGCCCATGAACCCCGCAATGCTCAGAGTGGCGACCGCCAGAATGGTGACCGCCATGATGACTTCTATGAGGGTCATTCCCGCACGTTCAGCTTGCTTGTGACCTCGGTTCATTCTCATAATCCGGCTCCTATCCAGGTGCTTCCGTTGAAACGGTATACCTGCACTCGCCCCGTCGCCTGACGCATGTGCAGTGCTCTCATGTCGTCGGGCGCACTTCGCTTCGAAGTGATGTAGAGTTCCACTTCACTACTCACGGCACCATCGCGATGATAGAAGATCGTCGGAAAGTTGTCTCTGGTCGCAAGAGCGTTTCCCACCACCGATGCGGAAGCCGTCATCTGGACGCCGGTCGTCGGTACCGCAAACCGCGTAGTAGGCTCCAGGGGACGCCAGTGTATCTCCTCGCCTGGATCGTACTGATGATTGTTGTTGACGTCGTAGACGATGCGAATGCGCTTGTTCGCGGTATCGAAGCTCACCATCACTTCAGTCTGGCGAACGATTGCCGCGCGTTGTGCCTGCTGCAGCGCGCTCTGAACCGTTCGCATGCCGGTGTCGGCGTCGTATGACGCGGCGCGAAGCCGCGGCATGGCAAACGCGGCAAGAATCCCGATCATCGTGACGACAATCAGGGTCTCGATCAGCGTGAATCCAGCGCGGTCGGATTTTGGCATGCTCACAAGGTAGGTTTTGTCCGACGCGCCAGACGTCACGCACCGGGACAGGTTTGTCACTAAATGCCAGTATCGGCGTCCATGGTTACAACCAAAGCGTCTCAAAGAACTTTTTATGAGCGTCATCCTCACCCTCATCAGCAATCCTGGCAGACTCGCCCGCGTCCGGGCAGCTACCCGGGACAGCCATACCATCGTCGCCTGCGATAGCTGGGAACAGATTTTTTCCACATCGGAGGACCGACTTGTTCATGTCGCAGTACTCGACCTGGAGCTGGCGGCCGCCCCCAGTTTCGACTCGATACGTCGGTTCAAGGGGCTGCATCCGTCGGTGGCTCTCATTGCATACACGAGTTACTCTCCTGAAAAGACACATCACATTTTTGACGCCGGGCGGTATGGGTTCGAAGCGCTGGTCGTCGCCGACCTTGATGACGGACCCTCGGCGCTGGCACGCACGATCGAGAAAGCGTCGGCCAGGGGCGTTGCAGGGATGGTTAAGGCCGAGCTGGGTCCCTCGATCGACCGACTTGCGAGTGACGCCCTTCTGATCGCCATCAGCAGGGCGCACGAACGCCTCAGTCCCGCGCGGCTTGCATACGAGCTGAGCGTGGGGCCTAGGCGGCTGTCGCGCGCCCTTTCGGCGTCCGGCTACCCACCGGCCAACAAGACGATCATGTGGGGTCGGCTGCTGGTCGCCGCGGCGCTTATGGATGGCACGCGACACAGCACGGATCGAATTGCGATGACCTTGAGCTTTCCGTCCGGCAGCGCATTCCGGAACAACTGCCGACGATACCTGGGAGCCAGGCCCACGGAGATACGTGCGCACGGCGGCGCGAAGCTGGTCCTTGATCTCCTGCAACGTGACATCGCGTCTCGAACGGTTCGCGCCTGACCCGCACTCAACAGTTTGCCGTTTACAGAATCGGGTTCCACATACTATTTGGTAGGCAATGTTATATGTCGGTTTGACTGGCAATATCGCCAGCGGGAAGTCGGAGGTGGCCAACCGGCTCGCTTCGCTCGGCGCAACAATAGTGGACGCGGACGAAATCGCCCGCCGCGTTATTGCCAAAGGGTCTCCCGCCTACGCCAAGGTCGTCGAGCGTTGGGGGCCCCAGATAGTCGCATCGGATGGCTCCCTGGACCGGGAAGCGCTTCGCCACACGGTGTTCGCCGACAAGCGCGAGCTTGATGAGCTCAACGCCATCGTCCATCCCGTCATCACGAAGCTCCGTAACGAGATGGTCGACGATGCGCGAGCGCGGGGAGATGCCGTCCTGGTCTACGCCGTCCCGCTCCTGTTCGAGCGTCAGCTGGCGGCCGAATTCGACACGATAATCCTGGTCGACGCTCCAACTGACCTCCGGTTCGAAAGACTGGTCGCGAATCGCGGCGTGTCGGCAGAGGATGCCGGAAACATGATCTCGTCCCAGATGCCGGCGGAGCTCAAGCGAGCGCGCGCGGATTTCGTGATCGAGAATGGTGGCTCGCTCGAGGAGCTGCACGATCAGGTTGACTCGGTCTGGGCGCGGTTGACAGCGATTGGCGCGCGGTCTAGCTTGGCGGGTTGAGCCGCGCGCCGCGCTGCTCGACTTTTTTCCGGCTCCATTCGAGGCACCCACGCGTGGCAAACGTTCCCGGCGATCTGCTCTACACGGCTGAACACGAGTACATTCGCGACAAAGGTGATGGTACAGTCGAGGTCGGGATCACCGACTATGCCCAGGGCGAACTCGGCGACATCGTCTACCTCGAGCTTCCCAAGGTTGGTACGACCTTCGCAAAGCACGACGTGTTCGGTACGATCGAAGCCGTCAAGGCCGTGTCGGAACTGTTCGCGCCACTGGCGGGCCAGGTAACGGAAGTGAACGGGCGGCTCGATGGAGAACCGGCGCTGGTTAACACCGACCCGTACGGCGACGGCTGGATGATTCGCATGAAGCTTGCGGACCCGGCGTCGCAGAGCGCTCTAATGCGACCGGACGCCTACGAGGGCCAACTGGGTCATTGAAAAGAGCGGCACCCCGCCAATCGGGTGTGCCGCTCTTCGCATTGAAGGCCCCGCGTCACGTCACGTAGGAATCAGTCGGTGGACACGAGCAGACGAGATTCCGGTCTCCGTAAGCGGATTCGATTCGCGCCGAGCTAGGCCAGAACTTGGAATCGCTCACCCACGGTGCCGGGAACGCTGCGTCACTTCGTGAGTACGGGTGCGTCCACTCATCGGCGGTTATGCGCGCCAGCGTGTGCGGGGCGTTCTTCAATACATTGTCGGTCCGGTCCGCCGTACCCGATTCGATCGCACGAATCTCCTCGCGAATCGCGATCATGGCATCGCAGAACCTGTCCAGCTCGGCCTTTGACTCGCTTTCGGTCGGCTCGATCATCATCGTCCCGGCGACGGGGAACGAGACAGTCGGAGCATGAAAGCCATAGTCCATGAGCCGCTTTGCTATGTCCTCGACGTCGACTCCACTCGTTGCCTTCACTACGCGCGTGTCGACTATGCACTCGTGCGCTATGGTTCCGTTCTGTCCGCGGTAGAGCACGGGGTAATGAGGATCCAGTCGCTTCGCGATGTAGTTCGCGTTGAGAATCGCGATCTTCGTCGCTTCGACCAGTCCGTCCGGACCCATCATCCGGATGTAGGCGTAAGAAATGGGCAGGTTGCTGGAGCTGCCCCAGGG